>CAYPOI010000071.1:0-13686 GCA_964412365.1 uncultured Chitinophagales bacterium
GCGGAATGGATGGCCTTGTCGGTGAGGGAATTGCCGGACGACGAGCAATTCCGCACGAAAGTCGGCGTGTTGGCCGCTACGGCCGGATATGATGTGGGGTTGTATGATGCCGACAGCACCTTATTCTTTGAATATGGCATTGGTAGGGAGCAGGATGAGGAACGGGTCTATGTGTTCGAGGACATTCCTGGAAGTCGGAATGCGGCGATCCGGCTCGAACTGAGTCTGCCCAAGGAAACTTTATATGAACCCGTGAAAACGATGCGATGGATCATCTATACCGGGATGTTCATATCCATCGGCATCATTCTATTGGTCAGCAATCGGTTCGCGAGCTATTTGGCGAATCCGATCCGAGCACTGAACGATGCCGCGCTTCGAATCGCGGATGGGGATGTGACGCACCAGGTGGAACTCGCGCGTAGCGATGAGTTCGGCACCTTGGCCACATCCATCAACCGGATGGCAGGTCGGCTACGTGCGGACCTGAGTGAATTGGAGGCCGCGTCCGAACGGCAGAACCGCTTTTATGCGGACATCGCCCATGAGATCCGGAATCCGCTTCATAATCTGATGGCTTCGCTCGAAATGGCGGGATTGGATCAACTTTCAGACGAAAAACGCATCCAATACCATCAGAACGCGCAATATCAGACGGAACGGCTGAGTCGGCTGTTCAATGATTTGCTGACCTTACAGCGGTTCGATGCGGATCTTTCGTTCGTCAACATCCAACCCGTGGAATTGAATCCCATCCTTCGCAAGCTTGATGAGATGTACCATAGTCTGGCTGAGCGGAAGGGGCTGGGATTGGACATCCCGAAAACCGATGCGATTGTGATGGCAGATGGAAGCAAGCTCGAGCAGGTGTTGGATAATCTGATGTCGAATGCCATCAAATACACGGCGGATGGACACATCCGGCTCCATGTCACCAAACACGAAAGGTCGTTGGAAATCCGGATCGAGGATACGGGTCAGGGCATCGCGCCGGAACACATCCCTCACTTGTTCGACCGGTTTTATCGAACAGATAAAGCCCGATCACGCGATAGCGGCGGCACCGGATTGGGACTCGCCGTTGTGAAAAGCATTTTGGATGCGCATGGCTCGGAAATCTTGGTGAAATCAGATAGTGGAAAAGGAACGAGTTTTTCGTTTACGTTGCCTCTACATACCTCATTCTAAATCCATGACTCTCCACACCTTCCGAGATTTCTGCCTATCCCTTCCCGGCGTCACCGAATCCTTCCCGTTCGGGGGAGATGCGCTGGTGTTCAAAGTGTCCGGAAAGATCTTCACCATTTGTGATGCGGACCATTTCGTGAGCATCAACCTGAAATGGACTCCGGAGGAGAACATCAACCGTCGAGAAGAATACCCGGATGCGGTTTTGCCCGGCTTCCACATGAACAAGACGCACTGGAGCACGGTGAGGATGGATGGAGGGATTCCGGATCGGATTCTATTGGAATGGACCCGCGAATCGTACGACATCATCGTGGCGAGTCTGCCGAAATCGAATCGCCCGGCTTAAGGCTCAACCAGCAGCAGCACGTTCGCGACAGCTCGTTCACCCGTAAGGTCGGATGGTTGATTTGCGACGCGACCATCCACAACCATGGCCGTTGATCCGCCACCATCGAGGTTGAGCGCATCCCAAGCACCCAGTGTGAGAAGGAAATCAGCCATATCTTGGAATGTCATGCCAATGCTGGAATCTTGCCGGCCATCCACCGTGCATAACCAGATTTTCGTCTGATCCTGATTGACCGCCACAAAGGTACGCGGATGTCGAGCCGTCATGAAATTTGCTCCCACGCGGTCGCGGGACTCATTCAAATCGGTCACGGCTTTGCCGTTTTCCAAAATCATGCCTCCGCCACCAATCACTTGTTTGACGGATGAATAGCTGGGTTCTGAAAATCCAAGCCAAGTTTTGAGGGTGTCGCCCGTACTGATGGAATTCCATGTGGATGTTTGCGGATGCGACGGTCCAATCGATAGAATCGACTCGGAAACCGTCATTGGCCCGTATCCCGCTTCTTTTGATTGTACCACAAACCGGGATGCGCCGATGGGCTTAAGAGTCAACACCGTCCCGCTGCTGTCGCTACGGACTCTGTCTTTGGCATGCGCATTGTAGAAGGCGGCATGGGCGCCATTACGACGTCGATTCACACCTTGCAATGAAAGAGTATCACGACCCGAAACCACATATCCTGCGAACGTGGGGCGATCGAATGCGATTCGTCCATCCTCCATCACCATCAAATGGGACCGTGGTGTGGGAGATGCATGGACAAACTCCCCATCCGTCACTTGATACCCGATGGGCCACGTGGTTTGAAAGCTGAAGAAATCGGCATTCAACGCGGCCAAAATCCGATCGTAGGTTGAATCCGCATCTTTGGCTTGTTCCGTGATTCGTTTGAGTCCGCCGGATCGCCAAGCCACCAACTCGGCTTTGCTGACCGTGCGATCGATTTCGATCACATCCAAACGCAAGGGACCATCCAGCTGAATCTGCCTGTAGGTGACACCACGAGCCAATATCTCGTCATCACCAGGTTGCACAACGAGGCGGTAGTCTGCCCCGAGGGTAAACATGAAGACAACTATGAGGAAGCGCGGAATATGGACGGACGACGATTTCATTGAACTCTAAAGGTGCGGAACCACCTTGACATCTCCAAATACTCTTGATGTCCAATTTCGCAAATTATCGAGCCAGATATAAAATGTTGGCAAAACCACCATGGAAATGACCGTGGCAAACAGCAATCCGCCTACGATCGCACGGGCCATCGGGAAATAAGGTGGTCCACCGCCACCGATTTGCGTATCTCCGACGCAAAGAGGCAACAGACCGAGTACGGTGGTTCCAGCCGTCATCAGAATCGGGCGCATCCGGTTCATTCCGCCTGTGACGATGGCTTCGTCGCGCGCCATTCCTTCGAAGCGGAGCTGATTGATGTGGTCGACCAACACAATTCCATTGTTCACGACGACCCCCATCAGAATGAGAATGCCAATCATCGCCATCAGATCAAACGTGGTGTTGGTGAACATGAAGAACCAGAACACACCGATCACAGCAAACGCGATACAGGTGATGATGCTGATGGGATAGAGCGTGCTTTCGAACAAGGACGCCATCACGAGGTAGATCAAGGCCAGTGCCAAGAAAATGTTCACCACCATTTGGTTCATCGCATTTTCGCTATCGCGAAAACTGCTGCCATAGCTCCATCCATACCCAGGTGGATAGTGGATCTGATCCATCACGGGTTTCATTTTCTTGCGGGCTTCATCCATTGTGAGGCCGTCCAGAGTGGCGAGAACAGCGATGGACGTCTGCCGATCTTCACGGTTGATGCGTACTGGCCCTTTTTGGAGTTCGAATCCGGCGATGGCGGCCAATGTGATGGTTTCGTCGCCGCGACGTGTGATGGGCAACTGCATCAACTGATCGATGGTTTCACGGTCTCCTTCCTGAAATCCGACCAATACATCCACTTCGCCTTGAGTGGATCGGACACGACGCAGATTCTGCCCGCGCATGCCATTGGATACGAGTCGGGCCACGTCGGCCGAGCTCAACCCAAGTGCTCTCGCCCGATCCCGATCCACCACCAACTGCACTTCTTCGGTACCGGCTTCGGCGGATGTGCGCACATCCGTCAATCCCTCGATCGCACGGAGTCGACGCATCACTTCCTCGGTGAGAACCACCAACTCATCGCTCGAATCACCGATCAGATTCACGCGCATCGATTCCATGCCAGATTGACTGATGAATTCGAACCCGGGTCGCGCGATGCTCAACTTCGGAACCCCATCACGGATTTTCTTCTTGATGTCTTCGCTGCTTTGTTCCCGCTCATCGTCTTCCTTCAACAGGATGGTCGACATCGCATGATTCGTCGTCAGAAACGTGTACACCTTGTCAATTTCGAACTCGGATTTGTTCGCATACAGGAACGTCTCCACAGTATCGACGGCCTCTTTCACTTTATCGAGCGTATAGGTGCCATTGATGTTGTAAATCAATCGCAATTCCTTGCCTTCGGTCTGCGGAAACATATCCACATTCACGAATTTCACAGGTATGGCCACACTGGCGATGATGAGGATGACGATGGTGACGGATGTCCACGGCCGATCGATCAGCCAATTCAATAAGCGTCCGTAGCCTCGCTGCATTCTGTGAACCCAATCATTGTCATTCACGACGCGCTTGGGCTGGAAGCGTGTGGTGAGCAACGGTATCAGCGTGAGGGAAATCACCAAGGACGATACAAGAGCCAACACAATGGTGACCGCGACATGACTCAGAAAAATCGCCGTCATGTCAGTGGTGCTGATGATGTTCGGCAAAAACACGATGATGGTGGTCAGTGTGCCCGCTATCACGGCCATCGATACTTCTTTGACGGCTCGGATGGTGGCTTCGGTCTTGTCTCCCCCCATCAGCTGATGTCGATGGATGTTCTCAGTGACCACAACCGCGTTATCAACCAACATCCCCACCGCCAGCATGAGCCCCATCATGCTGAGAATGTTCAAGGTCATGCCCAGGAAATACAAGCCGCCCAATGTGATGATCAATGACAATGGGACCGCCGCCGTCACGATCAACGTTGCGGATACGCTTCTGAGAAACACGAACAACACAACGGTGGAAAGCAATGCACCGACCATTCCGGCTTTGAGCAATTCGGTCAACGAGCTCTTGATGCCCGTCGCTTGGTTGTTCATTTCATAAATCTGAATGCCGCGCATTTCGGGATGGTTGCGGATGTCGTCGAGCTCCGCTTCCACGGCGGCAACGGTTGCGACCGTATTCCCACCACTTTCCTTGAAGACATCGATTCCGATAGCCGGTTTCTGATCCAACAACCGCAGAAACTCCACTTCAGGTGGCGCGAAGCGAATATCCGCCACATCTTTGAGCCTTAATCCGTTGGATTGGATTACGATGTTCTCGAAATCCTCCATATGTCGCAACTCACCCACCGGACGAACCACAAATCGGGAGTTGTTGTCGGTGATGGTTCCGGCCGTAACGGAGAAATTGGCTTCTTGAAGCAATCGCATCAATTCTGCGATGTTGACCTGATGCATCACCAGTCGATTCGATAACAGATCGATCTGAATCTGCTTCTTATCCACGCCATACAAATCGACTTTCGACACGCCTTCGATCCGCTCCAAACGGGATTTCAGTTGCCGATTCAGTTTTTCGTAGGCGTTCGACAAATCTTGATCGCTCGATATCCGCAAATTCAAAACCGGATCGTCACTGGCGCTGAATGTTCGAACGAAAATGCGTTCAATGTCGGATGGAAGCAGATGTCGAATCCCATCCACTTTTTCCCGGACCTCGATTGATCGCAATCGCACATCCGTCCCCATCTCCATTTCCATAAAGAAGGTGACACCATTTTCGCCGGATGATGAATTCATCCGCTTGATGCCGCTGACCGTTGCCAACGCTTCTTCGATTGGACGGGTGATCAGCCGCTCCACTTCTCCTGGCGTCGAGCCACGATAAGGCACCTCAATCAACAATCCCGGAAAGGTGATGTCGGGAAAGAACTCTAACGGAACCAATCGGGATGATAGCAAGCCCACCGCCACCAAACTGGTGAACAGCATGAGGATGGTGATCGGACGCTTGATGGAGTAGGATGCGAGTGACATTATGCTTTCCGGTCTAAGATGGCGTACATGACAGGGATAACCACCAAGGTGAGGAGTGTGGAAACCACCAATCCTCCAATGACGGTGATGCCCATCGGAGCACGGATTTCCGCACCTTCACCGATGCCCAACGAGAGTGGAAGCAAACCAAGAACGGTGGTCAAGGTCGTCATCAAAATCGGACGGAGCCTGGAACGACCCGCTTCACGAATCGCTTCAAACTTCTCAATCCCACGCGAACGCATTTGATTGATCAAATCAATTAACACGATCGCATTGTTCACCACGATGCCGGCCAGAAGAATGAGTCCGATGAAGACCACAACGCTGACAGTGGATCCGGTGAGCCATAAGGCCCAAATCGCTCCGATCACCGCCATCGGAATTGTGAAGAGGATCACAAACGGATGGATGAGCGATTCAAATTGGGATGCCATCACCAAGTAAACCAGAAATACGGCCAAAGCCAGAGCCGCAAGCAACGAGGTGAAGGCGGAATCCATTTCTTGGCTTTGTCCGGCCATCCGCGCGGAAATGCCTTCGGGCATCGGCACACGGCCCATTTCGGTTTCAATCATCGATATGGCTTCGCCCAAATCACCATAGGCGAGATTCGCGCTCACCACGGCGACACGTTGCTGAGAGCTGCGACGGATTTCCGACGGTCCTATAGCCGTCTCGATGCTGGCGATGGCATCAATCGGAATCGATTGACCATCCGGAGTCTGAATCATGTAGCGTTTGATCTCCTCCACCGATGAGCGGTCGGCTTCTTGAGAGCGTACCAATACATCGATCTTGCGATCGCGCCATGAATACCGAGTGGCCACATCCCCGCGGATGTTCGTGACCATCGCGTTGGCTACCTGACCAAGTTGAAGTCCAAGTGCTGATACTTTTTCGCGATCGAATACCACCTGGATTTCGGGATACCCTTGCTCCATACTCGATTTCACATCCGCGTAGCGGTCATCTTTCCGCATGATGGATGCGATGGATTCAGCGGTGTGCTTCAAATGATCGAGGTCGAACCCGGTCACTTCGATTTCGATCGGCGTGCGGAAGGTGAACAACGCCGGGCGATCGAACTTGTACTGAAGCCCCGGCACGGTTTGCAGGGTTTGGCGCAGCAGGTCCATCGTCTCGCCTTCATCCGATTCCTGAGAACCGGGACGCATGCTCACGCTGACTTCTCCCCAGTTTTCTCCGCCGTTTTCCGGATTGGCATCCATCCGATTTCCTGAACCGGATACCGCAAAACTTGTGGTGATCCGTTCATCGCCCACTGCGGATTCCTGAACACGGCGAATCACATCATCGGTCTGCTCCAGTGGCGTTCCAGGAGGCAAGCGAAGTTCGACCGTGTATTCTCCCTGCGAAAGGGATGGGATCAGTTCCACACCCAAACGCGGAATCATCAGCAGACTGAGAATGAACAGTGTGACAGCCGTTGTCAAAACCACAAAGCGATGACCCAAGGCCCAATCGATCACCTTCGGATAGCGATTCTCCATCGCCATGTAACCGGATTCAAAGGCCTTCAGAAATGGATTGAGAATGAAGGAAAGGACCGTTCCGATCATTCGAACCACCCATTTCACCGAGCGAACGATAAATTGCGGTGCGGTATAAAAAACGAACAAACGGATGTGCCTGAAAAAGCCACCGACCCGGGTTCTGGGTAGGTTCAACTCCAAAGGAGCAACTGACTGATTGTTCCGACTGATGGACGACAACATCGGAATCAATGTGATGGCAACCAATAACGAGGCGAGCAATGAGAAGGTCACGGTCAGTGCCTGATCACGGAACAATTGTCCAGCGATTCCTTCCACAAAAACCAGTGGGAAAAACACAGCGACCGTTGTGAGAGTCGACGCGATCACCGCTTTGCCCACTTCCGATGCCCCATCACGAGCCGCATCTACAACCGATTTTCCAAGTGCCCGATGTCTGGAAATATTCTCCAACACCACGATCGAGTTATCGACCAACATCCCGATACCCAATGCAATACCACCAAGCGACATGATGTTCAGCGTGATGTCGTATCCATACATCAAGTTGAAGGTGGCGATCACAGACACCGGAATCGACACGCCAATGATGATGGTGGATTTGAGATCGCGCAAGAATATGAACAAGACCACGATGGCCAACAACCCACCAATGATCCCCGCATTGGTCACTTCGTCTACCGCCTGACGGATGAACGTGGATTGGTCGTAAACTTTCTCCAGTTTCAGTTCGGCTGGAAGCATGTTTTTCAACTGATTGAGGCGGAATGTGACGGCATCCGCAACCGCGACCGTATTCGCATCTCCTTCTTTGTACACCGCCACTTCAACGGCTTCCCGTCCATTCAATCGGGAAATCGCATCCCGCTCTTTGTACCCCTGCACCACATCGGCCACATCCCTCACATACAATGGTTTGCCATCGCGTTGGTCGATCACCAGATCTCGGATTTCGTCAACGGATTGGAATTCATTCAGAGTCCGAACCAGATATTGCTGGGTTCCCTCCTCGAGACGGCCGCCGGACAAATTGATGTTCTCGCTGCGTAACGTAGTCACGACTTGCTCAGCTCGAATGCCCAGACGTGCCAAACGACGTTGGTCGATCAGCACTTGGATTTCTTCCTCCAAACCACCGCTGATTTTCACCGACGCAACACCCAAAGCCGCTTCCAAATCCTTTTTCACCTGCTCATCTGCAAAACGACGCAAGTATTTCAGAGCTTGGATCGGGTCCTCCTCCGATTCAGTATACAACGCATAGCGCATCACCGGATCCAACGTCGGATCAAAGCGTAAAATCACAGGACGCTCGACTTCCAGTGGCAAAAACAGGGCATCCAGCTTTTCGCGCACATCCATACTGGCGTAATCCATGTTCGTGCCCCAAGCGAACTCAAGGGTCACATCCGATTGGCCGGTCCGGGAGATGCTTCGAACTTGCGACACATTCTTTACCGCACCCAGAATCTCTTCAATCGGTTTGGATACCAGGTTTTCCACCTCAGCTGGAGCAGCACCCTCATATTCGGTGCGGATGGTGAGCGTAGGATAACTCAGATCCGGAAGCAGATTCAACTTGAGCCGGCTGAGCGATACGGCGCCGAACAACATGATTCCGATGGTGAACATGAGAATCGTGACACGGCGACGTGTGGAGGCGTGGACAAGATACATGGAGAGCCTTGCTTAAATGGTTCCGATGACGAAGACTTTCGAACTATCGCGAAGACTGTTCTGACCTACGGTGATGACGGATGCACCCAATTCCAATCCGTTCAGTATCTCAACTTTTGTGCCATTCGTGTAGCCAACTTCTACTGGACGACGAAGTACGATCGAATCTTGAACCACAAACACCGTTGTGCGTCCGTCTTCGCTGATCAACGCGCCTTTCGGCATCACCAAGGTCTGATAGCGGACATCATAAACAATGCGAACACGCGAAAACATGCCTGGTTTGAGTCGATTGCTCGCATCCTTCACATAGACGGTCACTTTGAACGTTCCGGTCGTACGATCCACTATCGGACTGATCCGCTCAACCCGGCCGGTGAACTCCGTGCCGGGAATGGCGTCGATCTGCAGTAGCGTGGATTGCCCGACGCGGATTTTCGACATCTCATGTTCCGGCACGAAGATGATCGCTTGCAAGGGATCCATGTCCGTGATGCTGAACAACGCCTGATTGGTCGTCACCATATTACCGGTTTTGATCATCCGTGAAGAAATCACTCCTGAAATCGTAGCACGGATGGTGGAATACTCCACACTCAATCGGGCTAATTCAAGAGTCGCTTTTTGCGATTCCATTTCGAACTTGACCCGTTCAAACGCTTCCGCGCTGATCAAATTCCGTTCGAACATCTCTTTGTTCCGGTTGAAATCGTTCTCCAAACGAGCCAGATTGGCTTCGGCTCGGGTCACTTCCAACCGATATTGCTCTTCATCCAGTATTGCGAGAGCCTGACCAGCATTCACTCGGTCACCCTCCTCAACCAACACTTGTTTGATGACACCGGAGATTTTCGCAACCACATCCGCTTCATTTTCGGCCTCAAGCGTTGCGGTGGTGGCATAGTAGGCAGAGACATCTCCTCGGGTTACATTCGCAGCTTCTACCGGAATCGCTTCTACCGTTGCGCTGGTTTGAACGTTGGACTCATTGGAATTGCCGCATGATATGAAAAGAGCGGATGAAAGGACAACACTTAATGAAACTCTAAATGATTGGCGCATAATGCATGATGATGTCTGTGGGTTGGAATAACCAACGCCTACGCACCACCACGGAATTGGGTTTCCTTCCATTGCAAAAACAAATGGGCCACTTTCATCCGTTGGTATTTTCCGGTGGATGTAACCGGTATCTGTTCGCCGAAAACCACCACTTTCGGGCATTTTGCGAAGGGTAATTGAGCACGGCAATACTCGAGGATATCATCGGCATCATGATCCGCGCCTTCAATCATCTGCACATAGGCTCCTACTTCCTCGCCATACCAATCGTTTTCGAATCCGACCGCGATACCGGCTTTCACACCAGGTGCTTTGGATATCACCTCGTCAATTTCCAATGGAGCGAGGTTAACTCCACCTCGGATGATGAGTTCCTTTATTCGGCCCGTGATGAAAAAAAACCGGCGCCCTTTGGAATCGGTCAGGGCAAACCCTTCATCCCCGCTTCGGAACCATCCGAATGTGAAGGCGTTCTCGTTCGCCTGAAGATTGTCATAGTATCCTTTCATCACATTCGCACCTCGAATGACGATTTCGCCGCGTTCAGAGTCCCCTAATGGACGACCTTGCTCATCATGAATGGCCATCTCGTTCACAGGCAAAGCGGTTCCGATGCTGGGATATCCGTGATCGCGCATCCATCTGGCATGTTCATCATCAGACAAACCCAATGGCAGATAGCAAGAATAACACGTGGTTTCGGACAAGCCGTACCCATGGATGATGCGGGTATTAAATTTCGTTTCGAAGGTGCGCGCCACAGATATGGTAAGCGGCCCCGCGCCACAGATGATATGCCGTAGCGGGGTTTCCATCAGCGCCGCGGACGATTGGCTCAGATAGTGCAACAACGTTGGTACCACACTCACAATGTGGACGCCCTCATCCCGAATCGTCTCAAAAAAACGTGTCGCGGAGAATTTGCGATTCAACACCACCGATGCGCCTGCGAAATACGGTGTGAGCAAGGTCACAACGGTGCCATTCACATGATGAATGGGCAAAACACACATCATTCGTGTGTCCTGATCCACGCCATGCCAATCCGAGATCGCTCGGGCGTCTTCCAGCAGGTTCGCTTGGGTCAGCACCACTCCCTTGGGATTACCCGTGGTACCGGAAGTGTACACGATCAGCGCTTCCATGTCCAAATTCGTATCAGACAACCGGACATCCGCTTCCGATTGCATCAATCCAGTCCACACCTCCAACTCTGGAGCCAAGCCGCGTATGCGTTGCTCATACTCGGGCAGAACAAACGCCCACCTCACCTTTCCGTGAGTGAGCACATACCGAATCCGGTCATCATCTTCGGTGATGTTCACTGGCACCACCGTCAGCCCCGCATACCACGCCGCAAAATAGTAGACCACTGTCTGCCAATGATTGTGCGCAATGGTGGCAATACGGTCTCCCGGTTGCAATCCTGCCAAGATCAAGGCTTTCGCACACGATCGTACTTGACGTCCGAAATGGGCATATGAAAACGAATCTCGATTTGAATCGTCATCTACATAAATTAGCCAATCAAAGGTCCGCTGTGATTGGATATCGACCCATTGCCGAATCGAAGAGACAGGTAAAGCCTCGGGCTGTGGGTTGGATGTCTGGCGCGCGTGATCGATTTTTTCCTGCAGTGTCATATTCAGAATTTAGTAGTTTCCCGTACCTATGCAACACTCCAAACACCTAGTCGCCTGCCTCGTTGTTGTGATCGCCGCATCTTGCGGATCCAAAACCGATGAGGTCATCTCCTTCCAAGACCATCAGACTGCCACTCATGAGCTAACCCGGCTGATGAGTCTTTCTGAAACCGAGGATCTCATTTTTGGCCGGTTATCCAGCATGCTCGTCGCCTCCGACGGCGCGGTATTGATGGCCGACCAACAAATTGCCACCATCCATGTGTTCGATGCGAACGGCACGTACTCCGGCACCATCGGACAAAAAGGTCGTGGCCCCGGAGAGTTCGAAGGCATCGGCACCCTCTCGTTCGGCCAAAACGACAGCTTGTATGTATGGGATTGGAACGCCACACGACTTTCCGTTTTTGCTCGAAATGGAATGAACTGGTCGTTCACCCGCGCCTTCACGATGAAACGCGACAACGACGGCATGTTCCTATCCACGTTGTCCCGCCGACCTTGGCTGGATGGGTACCTCATTCAAGAATCCGTACCCTACTTTGCAGGGATGGATCAACCCGAAATCAAAAATCCGCGATATCGCGAAATCACCGAAACCGGTGAGGAAATCCGTGTGATCACATCCCACCAACCCTCTCAAATGGTTGTGAAACGCAACGAAAACAGCGTTTGGGTTTATGGAATGCCATTCGGCGGTGCTGCCGTAATCGAGTTTGACCTTGAGGGAACCGTTCACAAAGCGGCTTGGAACGCGCAATTGGCGATTGCCCGATTCACTTTGGATGGGGACAGTTTGGGAGGATTTTCCAGAGCCGTGGAGATTCGGACTATGGATTTGGCCCACTTGGCCCGCGTCACCAGTGGAGCCGACACCGACTATTACAAAGCCGTGGTCGACGAAGTGCCCAAAACCTACCCCGCCTTCGCACGATTCAAGGTCACCCAAAAAGGCAATTATTGGGTGGATATGGGAGAAATATCAGAAGGTATCCAACTATGGTTGGTGTTCGACCCGACTGGCGAGATTTTAGCGAGCTACCATCTACCGACGACAACTCGCATCCAAACCTTTGAAAACGGGATGATGTACGCCTTTGAAAATGCGGACGATGGCACGCAATCCGTCGGCGTTTACGAAGCCGACTTCTGAGCCCTTGCGAACACTCCGAGCGGCAACGGAACGCCGCTTCGGGGTGTGAGTAGCAATTCTCCAGTTTCGATCTTGGCATCGCTTTTCAGCGTCTGACGCAATAGGTTTCCGGCCACAATCGCCGAGAATCCCAATGAATAGGTGTTCAGCACGATGAAGTGCTCGGATGGATCCAGCAATTGGGTCACGTCCGCCATCAAATCAAACACCATGTCTTCGAGCTTCCATTTTTCGCCTTTGGGACCGTGTCCGTATGCCGGTGGATCCAAAATGATGCCATGATAGGTATTGCCTCTTCGCACTTCCTTCTGCACAAATTTCACAGCGTCGTCCACCATCCAACGGATATCCGTCAAGCCATTCAGTTGCATGTTGTCGTTCGCCCACGTAACGACTTGCTTGATGGAATCGACATGGGTCACCGTAGCTCCGGCCGCTCGTGCGGCGATCGATGCCGCGCCCGTATACGCGAACAGATTCAGGAAGCGGGGGTTCTTCGTTTTTAGTGCTTTGATGCTTTGAGCGATGTATTCCCAGTTCACCGCCTGCTCCGGAAACAAGCCCACATGCTTGAACGAGGTGAACGCCAAGCGGAATTGAAGATCCAGATTCGGACTCTTATACCGGATGTTCCATCGATCGGGGATGGATGCCGGCTTTCGCCAATCTCCTGTGGATGGGGACCGTCCGACAAACGTGACATTCGCCCGTTTCCATTCACTTTCCGGTAGCGTGGGCTTCCATAAGGCTTGCGGCTCCGGACGCACGAGCGTCACCGCGCCGAAGCGCTCCATTTTGAGGAAATTGCCGGAATCGATCAGCTCGTAATCGCCCCAGAATTCGGGTGTTTGAAGAAGAATGGACAAAATGGATGATGCTGGATGCTGGATGCTGGATGCTGGATGCTGGATGCTGGATGCTGGATGCT
>CAYPOI010000072.1:0-3236 GCA_964412365.1 uncultured Chitinophagales bacterium
TGTCCACCTACGTCGCTATTGTGAACTCGGGTGCCGCTTACTGGGTGAACGACATTTTCCAACGCTTCATTAAACCGGAAGCCGACCGCAAGGAACTCATCCTTCACAGCCGTCTGGCATCTGTCGCGATCGTGATTCTAGGATTGTTGTCCACCTATGCCTTCAGCAGTTTGAATGATGTGTGGGGATTCTTGACGATGGGCTTCGGCGTCGGACTCATCGTGCCGCAGTTCATCCGTTGGTACTGGTGGCGGTTCAACGGCTATGGATACGCAGGTGGAACCTTCGTGGGCATGCTCGTTGCGATCGTGATGCGGTTCGTGATTGGCGACTTCACCGAAATGCAGATGTTTTTCACAACGGCGGGCGTCACGTTCATGGGTAGCATCGTCATTTCCTTGTTCTTCCCGGCCACCGATATGGACACGCTTAAGACGTTTTATGTGCGCACACGTCCGTTCGGATTCTGGGGTCCAGTTCGGGCTCTCGTTCGCAACGAAGTGGACATGGATGCGGTCAACAAAGAAAACCGTCGCGACATCTTCTCCACCTTCGTGGCTGTTCCATGGATGTTGTTCATGGGCATCACACCCATGCTCTTCGTGACCAAACAGTGGGATTATTTCGGTTATGCCGCATCTATCCTTGCCGTGTTCACGGTCATCCTGTATTTCTCCTGGTTTAAACACCTCAATAAAGCCGGCTTAGATCCTTCCGACTCATGAAACCCTTTCTTACCCTCGTCCTCATTTTAGGAAGCATCCTTCCGCTTCAAGCACAATCTGTATGGGAATACCACGGACCTCGTGCCGCGCCGCTTCCGATGCCAACAGACGGCGGACAATCCGTCACCCAGTATGCCACCCGCTTTTCGCCCTTGGTTGGTGGGGAGCGCTTGAACCAAGTGAACCTGTGGTTGGATGGGGTCGTCGGTGGCGCATACGATACGCTTCTGTTCTATCATGGAGCGGAGGCGGTCTTCGCATGGCCATTCCCGTTCACGCATGTGCCTCAGACCTTCGAGAAACAAGCGGTGCGATTCACCGCACCAGGTAATGGCCGCTTACGCAGCGTGGATGTGTTCATCGGCAACAGTTCCTCCTCCGAAGACGGCTTCAACGACAGCCTCAAAATCTCCTTCCTGCCGCAAATCCAGACCAGCAATCTGGTGGTGAAATACGGAACCGAGCATCTCAATAATACAGCATCATTCGAGTTTAATGTCCCAGTTCTTCCTTCCAGAACCGGCTACGCCACACGTTTCACAACACCAGCTACAGCCGACAGCTTTTGGGTGAATAAGGTGGAGTTCTTTGTTACCAAGTTCAATAGTTTCTTATCGAATGGGGATGCCGTACCAAATGATACACTACGAGTATCGGTATACTCAAGTCTTGATTCAATGCAGACGGGGCTAGCGGCTCGGATACTAAAAGTTCCTTTCCAATCCCTCACAATAAACACCTGGAATACAGTCTCACTGTTCGACGAAATCTATTATGCCAAAGGTGGAACTGATATTTTTGTTGCTTTTGATGTAATTGCTGTCGGTGCAGCCGATCGTATTGGGTTAGCTAGTGGTGTGCAGAATACAACCCCGCTAATGCGAACCTATATCAAGGAAGACAATGTTTGGAAGACTCTTCCGGCATCGAATAGTTTTGGTTCAAGTGCACCAGGAGCGGAATTATGGACTCGATTATATATGGTGGACGCAGCCGATCCGTCAGTTAGTGGAAATGATCCGCAAAGTCCGAATGAGAACGCGTCATTGGGCTCGGTGTCCGTTGTATTGAATTCCCTCACACGAAATGCTTGGAATACGATCCCGTTACCCACACCGATCGACGTGACTGAAAATCAGGAAATCTGGGCCGCTGCGGAAGTGGTCAAAGTCGGCGGACAAGACATCGTCGCTTTCATTTCCCACAATGCAGAAACGACACCCCGATTCCGGTCAGCGGCATTCATCACCGAAGGTGGTGGAACCGGCAAATGGCGTTATATGCAGAACACCCAGTTCGGGAATGAATTCATCTTCCGGATGCGCGCCACATTCGGCGTGAATGACGAAACCGGGGTGAACGACGACATCGTGCTCATTCTCTATCAGAACACACCCGAAAATCTGCCCGGATCGTTCCTGAATGCGACGTTTGTCCCACTGGCAAATCTTCGAGCCAATGAATTCAATGCGATCGACGTGTCGGCTTGGAACTATGTCTTCACGGCCGGACAAGATGTCCATGTCGCCGTCACCGCCGAATTCGAAACAAACTCCTTTGCCCTGGCCGGCGATAACGGGCTACCTGCCGATAGCGTACGAACCAGCGCCTTCCGTCCGAACGATGGCGGATGGGGCGGCTTCAACCGAAATCTGCTGATGAAAGCACGTGTGCTGGAACCCGTTTCGATCGAATCGGATGATGAGGTAGCCATCAAAACCGAACTGTCGCAGAATTACCCAAACCCGTTCAACCCATCTACGTCGATACGATTTACACTTCGCACATCGCACATCGCGCGTTTAACGGTTTACGATATGCTTGGTCGGGAAGTGGCCGTTTTGGTCGATGGTGTGATGTCGGCAGGGTCGCATCAAGTCAGCTTCGACGGATCCGGTCTCGCGTCCGGCATTTACCTCGTTCGACTGACATCCGGCTCCGAAACACACATGATGCGGATGACCTTGCTGAAGTGAGCCCGAACGTCGACATGCGTCACGCATCGATCGATACCCTACGTGGCCTCGCCATCCTGATGATGGTGTTTTCCGGCGTCATCCCCTACAAGGTGCTGCCAGCGTGGATGTACCACGCGCAGCTTCCTCCACCGACGAACATCTTCGATCCGTCGGTGGCCGGCATCACGTGGGTCGATCTCGTGTTCCCGATGTTCCTGTTCACGATGGGTGTCGCTATTCCGCTCGCCCTCACGCGTCGTTTGAATGAGGCCAAACTCAGTCCGCTTGCGCTGCACGGACAATTGCTCAAACGCGGACTCCTCCTCGCCGCGTTCGCCATCTTCCTGCAACATGTGCGTCCATATACGATGAACGCCTCACCCGATCCAGCCACGTGGCTCCTCGCGTTGGCCGGTTTCGTCACGTTGTGGTTCGCATTCGTTAAAACAGATAAGCCTTATCTGAATGCATTGGCGTTGATACCGGCAGGCCTCATCTTATTTATAGGCTTACCCGAATATACATCCATCACGTTTGATGTGACTCGCAGCGA
>CAYPOI010000072.1:3336-13502 GCA_964412365.1 uncultured Chitinophagales bacterium
TATTTATAGGCTTACCCGAATATACATCCATCACGTTTGATGTGACTCGCAGCGACATCATTCTTCTCGTCCTTGCGAACATGGCCTTTTATGGGGGAGTGGCATGGTACTGGACCCGAACGTCGTTTACTTTGCGTCTTGCGCTGATGGCCGTCGTCGCCGTTCTGATGTTGGTCACCGACTCAGGAACGTGGTCGCCCGCGCCATGGCTCACGAAAATCTACTTCCTGAAATACCTTCTCATCGTGCTGCCCGGCACCATCTTCGGAGATTGGCTGCTGAAGGATGCGGGCCGGAGCCGCGTTTCGGGTCAGACGGCTGGAATTGGCCTGCTGATCACCCTCGTGACCGTGATCGGGCTGCATCAACGCTGGGTCGTCTTCGCTGCGGGTATCTCTTTGGTACTGATGTCGCTCGCATGGTGGCTGGAGAAGGAAAATCGGCATCCGATGATGCTTTGGGCGATGGCCTGGCTCGTACTTGGGTATGCCTTGGAACCGTTTCAGGGCGGTATCCACAAAGATCCATCCACCTTCAGTTATTATTTCGTGACTTCCGGACTCACCATATGGATCTGGTTCGGACTGAAATGGATTGAAGAGCAAGGGTACTTCATTCGCACACGTGAACTGATCGGCGGCAGCGGACGCAATCCGATGGTGGCTTATGTCGCGTTCATGAATCTGCTGCTACCTGTGCTGGCGCTCACGGGCTTGGCGGAACTCATCGCCTCGCACACCGCATCACCATGGATTGGAGCGCTCAGGGGCTTCATCTACACCTTGATCGTGGCGTGGATCACGGCCATAACCGCTCGAAGAAGCTGGTTCTGGAAGTCGTGAGTGAATGCACCGATTGCAGCAAAGGCGTGTTGTCGGTGCCGAGCCCTTCTTGCTGATACTGCATTACGCCTTCTTTATCGAACACGGAAATGATGTTCGAATGTGAAAAATCGATGGGGGAGATCTGCTTGTATTTGACGGCCACCACATTCGCGAATGTCCGCACCGCCTCATCCGTTCCACGCAATAAGAGCCATTGCGCCGAAGTCATGCCGTTTTCTTCCGAGAAGGCCTTCAGCCGTTCAGGAGTGTCGGTTTCGGGGTCGATGCTGACCAGAACATAGGTCACCTGATCTTTGACCGCATCCTTCACCCCGGCTTCAATCCGACGCATATCCGCCACCAGTCGCGGACAAGCCGCTTGGCACGACGTATAGATCATGACCACGACCACCACTTGACCTTGCAGGTCCTCAAACTGAAAGGATTCACCATGCTGAGTGACCCAATCATCGGGTAGATGGTAAACCGATAACTCATTCCACTCGGAGGAATCGGATGGTTTGGGTGCATCCGCACATCCGAACAGGAGCGTGGAAAGTAAAAACGAGAGGATCAGAGGTCTTGTGCGCATCGGAATCCCAAGCTATTGATGGTATGATTCGCTTTCACGCTCGATCGGAACGCGTAGCGCATGAAAGCGGCGTAGTTCATCAGATCTGATGCCCCAACCGATCCGGACGCACAGAACAGCATCGATTCGGCTCCACCTCCACGAGATTCGCCGGTGATGAGGATGGAATTGAAATCCAATGTCCATTCCCATACAACCCCGTGAAGATCGTACACACCCCACACGTTTGGAATCGATTTCCCTACGGGCTTGATGTACGTGCGGGGAGTTTCGTAACTGAGCAGAATGGCTTGGTTGTAGTCGGCATCCGTCCGGGCATCACGACGTGTTGCATCGGCCATGGCCACATACTCCCATTCGTCAACCGTCGGAAGACGCTTTCCCTGTGCCGAGCAATAGGCCGACGCCGCATGCCACGACACGGTGGTAACCGGAGATTCCATCAGGGCGGATGGGGGAGTGGCATCGTCTGTCCACGCATTCAGATAGGATGCATCCGCGAAAATCCGTTTGATGGTTGATTTCCGCCATTGGGGGGAAGAATTGGTGAAATCCAGATACTGACGATGCGTCACGGGCGTTACGTCGATACGAAACGCATCGACGTCGACCGCTGCGGGTGGTGTGCTTCCGAATAATGGGAGATATCGGCCCGAGCCGATATCCACCATCCCACTAGGTTGAGCCTGAGCCATCGTCACGATGCACAATCCGACCCAACCCATGATCCATTTCATTTTTTTGTCCGTTGTGCGGCGACCATCGCCGGTGTGATTTCTTGTGCCTTATTGCCCCAGCTCTGATAAACGAACGTGAGCACGTTGGCCACCTGCTCGTCGCTGAGCACCTGGGCAGGCATGATGTTATTGTATGTGACGCCATTTACGGTCACTTCGCCCGACAACCCGTGCAAGATTGTTCGGATGGCTCGATCCGCATCCGCATTCAAATAATCGGCCGCGGCCAAAGGTGGGAATACATTCGCCAAACCCTCACCATTGGTCATATGACAGGCCATGCACGATTGGGAATAGATGCGTCGACCGGCTTCAACTCGTTCGGCAACGGTCGTTGCAACGGCACGTGCCGTTGGAGCCGAGTCGACGGGCATCCGCTGGATGGCGCCACCTTCCGGCATGTAGATACCTTCATTGATTTCGCCCTGAAAGACAGTCGGATTTTTGTCCCCACTTACCGTGAGGATGCCCAAAGCGCCTTTGTTGAAGGCGCGGAAGATGGAATGATCCACCAAGACCAGGTTGGAGGGTACTTCCACCTTGAATTCGACGATGGCGGATCCTCCAGCGGGGATGAGCGTGGTTTGCACGTTCCGATTGATGAGGTCGCCACCCTCGACATACACTTTGTCAAAAATCTCCCCGATCACGTGGAAGGAAGAGACCAAATTCGGACCGCCGTTACCCACAAACAACCGCACCGTTTCACCCGCATTGGCTTGCAAGGCACCATCACCTATCAAAGCACCCACTTTGCCGTTGAAGACCACATAATCGGCATCTTCATCAATGGCCTTTTGCATGTCGAAGGGCTGACTGCCCGGCTCGCCATATGGTCCCTTGGTATAGAAATCGCCTTGTACCACATAATATTCACGGTCAACAGGGGGAAGTCCGCCTGCGGGTTCCACGAGAATCAATCCATACATTCCGTTGGCGATGTGCATCCCCACTGGAGCGGTCGCGCAATGATAAATGTACAATCCGGGATTGATGACCTTGAATGAAAATACTTTCTCATGTCCGGGCGCAACGAAAGAGGCCTCGGCTCCGCCACCCTGACCCGTCACCGCATGCAGATCGATGTTGTGCGGTAATTTGTTGTCGGGATGGTTCTTGAGATGGAACTCGATTTCGTCACCCACTCGGGTACGGATGAACGAACCCGGCACCGTTCCTCCGAAGGTCCAATAGACGTACGACACCCCATCCAGCATTTCAGATTCTTTCTCAATGATTTCCATCTCCACAATGAGTTTCATGGCTCCTCGGTTTCCGATCGGAGCAGGAACATTCGGTGGAGATGTGAGCTCGGCGATCATCTCTCCTTTGACAGAGATACCGGTGTGATCCGGCGCTGATTGGTCGTTGCTCTGGCAAGCGATCACAAACAGACAAACAAGTGTTATATATAAAGGTTTCATGCGTTTCCTTTTTGTGTGATGAGGGCGATGATGGCCGTCAACATCGATTCGCCCTGAATCTCGATGTCGTATTGGAAGTTGGATAGACGCCATTTGAACATCTCCAGCCGGAATGATCCCATCACAATTTGGATGAGTTGGTCGGGACCCATGGCATTCGTGAAGACCCCTTGTTGTTGTCCTTTAACGATGATGGGCATCAAGTACATCCGGTTGAGTCCTAAAATCTTGAATATGGTTTCGTTGATTCGGCCGCTTTCTTCCATCAATCCATCAGAAAACACTGCGACTACGAAATGCGGATGCGCTTTGAAATAGCGAAGATGGCTTCGGAAGAACTCAAATAGGGTGGTATCGGGGGGGTGGTTCATGGCCATGACCCCAGCACATCGTTCGTTGGCATTCTCTAGTAAATGCTCAAGCATCGCCACGATGATATCTTCCTTGCTTTTGAAATGACGATAGACCGCCGCTTCGGTGAACCCCATTTCTGACGCGAGATTCTTGATCGTAAGCCCGCCAACCCCGGAACGGGTGAGGAGCTTGCCTGAGGCGGTAATGATATCGAGTTGCCGATGAGTCATGTAAGTAAGTGTACACTAACATTAATGTAGCGAATTGCACGACAAAAAAAAACCCGGAATGGGTTGGCATTCCGGGTTCCAAGTGGTGCTATCTGTCAGAATTGAAATCCGACGGACAATTGATACCACATGTTTTTGTAACGGATGGAGGTTGTTGTACCGTCTCCATCATTTTTGCGGATATCCCATCCGGCACGCAAACCCACAACCAATGGATCCAGAGAGAAATCAGCACCGCCTGTGAGGGCCAAGGTATTTTTCAACACATTGTTGTTGTCGAAATCGTTTTGGTCTTCGAAGGTGGTGTTTCCACTTGTATACTCATCGTTCGTGCTTAAGAGGTAGGAGTATTGCGGTCCGACCAAGATAGACACAACCGGAGATGGCTTGAAGGCGATCATGATTGGAATATCCAAGTAGTTGTGTGTACGGCTCAAACGATAATCGCCCAAGACACTTGATCCCCGGCCGATGAATCCGCGTTGCGACCACATCACTTCCGGTTGGACACCAAGAAATGTGGTGATCGGAATGGTTGCGAAGACACCCGCGGCATATCCGACTTTCGGATCGGCTATGAAGTCGTTCGATTCGGCATCCCACATCCGAGACAGGTTCGCACCAACCTTGACTCCGAATGTGAAATCATTCCGGCGATCCAAATCAGGATATCGGGTGTCGGATTGATATTGAGCGCTCACAATGCCCACACTTGAGGTGATGAGCAATGCGGTTAGCAGGGTTGTGATCGTAAGTTTGTACATGATAGAATAGTTAGTTTTTTGATTTCCAAAGGATAAGCCCACCGATTCCGATGACCACAACTCCTACAATCGGAGACCAATTGAGTTGTTGTGGTTTATCGTGGGTGATGTTCAGGTTGCCGATATCGACAACCTTCTCTCTCGTTGAGTAGTTAATGGCGGTGATGATGCTCATCACCGAGCCGATGATTATGAGAAGAATACCTAGCGTTTTCATATTAGAACGCTCTTCGTCCACGGATCACATTCAAGAGGATCGCGATCACCGCGATGACCAACAAGATGTGGATGATTCCACCGGTTGAATACCCGATAAAGCCGATGAGCCATGCGATGACTAAGATTACGGCGACTACATATAACAGATTTCCCATGATTGCGATTCCTTAATTGTTTTGAGCTTGGATGCGAGCGACATATTCGTCACTTGCAAAAATGGCCACTTCAATGCGGCGGTTGCTTTCACGTCCGGCATCGGTATCATTGCTGCCGATGGGTTCGGCTTCGCCTTTGCCTTCCGATTTGATGCGGTTTGCTGAAATACCCAAGGACACCAAGTAGTCTTTTGCGGCATTGGCACGACGCTCGGATAATGTCTGGTTGTACGAATCGGAACCACTGGAATCGGTATGACCCAAGATCAGCACATCCGAATCAGGATAGTTTTTCAGGCTGCTGGACAGCTTGGTCAGATTATCGCGCGCGGCGGATTGCAGATCAGCAGAGTCAAATCCGAAAAGAAGACCGGATTCAAAGGAAATAGCGATTCCTTCACCAAAACGGGCAACGGTTGCACCTTCAACTTCACGGGCAAGCTCTTCGGCTTGTTTGTCCATGTGGCGTCCGATGATGGCGCCTGTGGCTCCACCGACAACCGCACCGATGATCGCGCCTTTGGCTGTGTCGCCGAAGTATGCGCCGGCAGTGGCACCAACGGCAGCACCAGCAGTAGAACCGATGATGGTACCTTTCGTCATTCTGTTCATACTAGAACAGGATGTGATGACGATCGCGAGGGCAAGTAAGAGAGTAGGAAATAGTTTCATAAACGAAGGATTAGTGTTGATCTATTAAATAGAACTACACCAAGGTAGTTTATGAACCCTCCCTACTCGTTATACATGACTCATGAGAATCTTACATAATTCTCATATAATCAATTGTTTGGCATATTCTGACGCAATGCTTTACGTGCTAGCGCGATCAAAGCGACGGCCAACACAAATAAGATACCAGCCACCACAGCCAAGACATACGCCCCACTCTGAATCCTCACCCACGCGAAGATGGCCAAGCTGCTGAGTGTCACCGCAAACATGAACACCATCGGTATCAGTGTGATCAATCGGTTGATTTTCATCTTGGTGAGCCATACCGTCACGGCCAACAAGGCCAACGCCGCCAGCAACTGATTCGCGGATCCGAAAATGGGCCATAATTCTTGGAATTGCCCGGTTGTGAGCAATCCGAGGCTGAGCAGTACCACCAAGCCGGTCGCCACATTCCGATTCTGAAACGCCAATGTCACTCGATTCGTGGTTTGCGTCTGCATGGCCTCCTGAACTACGAACCGTCCCAGACGGGTGCAGGTGTCCAAGGTGGTCACTGCAAACGCACTGACCGTTAACGCCACGAACGATACCGCCAAGGCCGTATTCACTCCCAAGCTGGAAATGAAGCCTCCGAGTCCGTTCGAGTAGAGGGTGACCGGACCCTGTGCCAGCAGATTCGCCGAATACTCGCCTTTGGTCATCACCACAACGGTGCCAACCGATACGACGGCCAACAGCGATTCGATCAACATCCCGCCATACCCGACGCGACGCGCATCGGTCTCGCAATTCAGTTGTTTGCTGGTGGTTCCCGATGCCACCAGTGAATGAAAGCCCGATATCGCGCCGCATGCGATCGTCACAAATAAGACCGGAAACAGATACCCGAGATTGGCCACTTCCCACGAGACGTCGGACGTCATTTCGATCTGCGGATTCGCCACCACGATGCCCAGTATGCCGAAGAGCATCATCCCATAAAGCAAAAAACTGTTCAGATAATCGCGAGGTTGAAGCAACACATCCACCGGTGCGATGGCCGCGACGAAACAATACGACAGCAAAATGAAGACCCAAGTATTGTAGGATAAATCCACCGGATACAAGGTGCCGAGCCAGATCATGCCATACATCACAGCCACACCAATTGTGGACAAGGCCCAGAACGGAATGCCCTGACGTTTCATGATCTGTCCGAACACGACGGCCAAGCCCATGAACATCAAAGAGGCGCTTGCGGCGGATGGAACGTTCACAAACGTGCGCGCCACGATATCCATGAACACCGCGATGATCAAGATCAATGTGGCGAAGGCGAATACGAGGAACAGGTTTTTGCCGGATTCACCGATATACCGTTGAATCACTTCACCGATAGACTTCCCTTGGTGACGAATACTCGCCATCATCGACGTCAGATCATGAACTGCACCGAAGAAGATTCCACCAATCAGGATCCATATAAGGGCAGGAATCCAACCGAACGCGACTGCGATCACAGGACCCACAATAGGTCCGGCTCCGGCGATCGATGCGAAATGATGTCCCAATACCACAGGCACTTTGCTGGGGATATAATCCACACCGTCGCGAAGGGTATGGGCGGGGGTCGGATTTGAATCGTCCATCGACAACAGTTTCGACAGATAGAACCCATAGGTGCGGTAGGCGATCAGCAAGATGACGGCGCTGATTAAAATGATGACAGTAAGGCTCATGTGCTGGAACGAAGTTTCGAAATGATGTATTTTTATGTCTGGAAATATACGGTGAACCGACATTGTCATTTCCATAACCACAATGAAAACAATCATCATAAACGCAATGAACCACTTTGCTATCGCCGCTGTTGGAATTTTCCTTCTAGCGTGCTCCACCGACCAATCACCAGGCGTGTCGACCCCTGCCGCCGACAACGTGCTGACCGCCACCGTGCGCGACGCCATGACCCCTCAAGAAGTCCTTGTCGCGTTTCAACAAGGCAACGAACGTTTCCTCAATGGAGATCTTCGCGAACGCGAATTCCTGACCGAAGTCAACGAAACCTCTACCGGTCAGTTCCCCAAAGCCTTGGTGTTGAGCTGCATCGACAGCCGCATCCCAGCCGAAACGATTTTTGACATGCGTATCGGCGACATGTTCAGCACACGATTGGCGGGCAACGTTCTGAATGCCGATGCTCTCGGCGGGATGGAATTCGCCACAGCTGCCGCAGGTGCCAAACTGATCGTGGTGATGGGCCATACCAAATGCGGAGCCGTGCAAGGCGCATGTGCAACCACGGCGTTCAAAGACAATCTCGACACTCTGCTCTCCGGCATCCGTCCGGTGGCTGATCGGGTTCGTGCCGGATATTCCGGCGAAACCGAAGCCTCCAACTACGGTTTTGTGGATGCGGTAGCGGAAGAGAACGTTCGTGATATCGTCGCTCGAATTCCTTCCCAAAGCCCGACCCTCAAATCCCTCATCGACTCCGGTGATCTCTTGGTCGTCGGCGCGATGTACGACGTGTCAACCGGCCGCGTCGAATTCCTCCAATAAGAGTTCCAGCCATATCCGCCCGGCGCGTTCGGTCATGTGCAGCCCATCATGCATGAGCTGCAACGCGCGCTGGTCGGCAATGGCGTTCCACGTCATCCCGTCTTGGTCATGCAATCGTTGGGATTCCGGAATCCAATATCCCCAATCCAACCGGTCGATGGATCGAATCCGGCTTGTATCCACAGAATCCATCAAACGGTCGAATAATGGAAGCACGTTCACACCGGCCACCCATGCTTCTTCGGCCAGAATCGCATTGTACTGCTTCACCGCGACGTTCCATTCAGATGTTCTGTCGTCACCGATTGGTGGAATCTGACTTGCAAATCGTACTGCCCCTGTCTGACGCAAACGATCAAACACACGCCGCAAATGAATTCGATAAAATTCGGGTGTCGGACGTTGGGTCAATCCCTTGTCGCGCTTGTAGCCTGCCGCATGATCCGGATGAAGCCCCGCATTCACATCATTGGTTCCGATGAGCACATGAACCAAAGTTGGGGATACGTCCAGTGCCTGATCCACCCGTTCCGCAAGATTCCAAGCCAAATCTGCGTTTACCCCGGCGTTGACGATGGTCACATCGGGGCGTGCCATGGCAATGGCGTCACAAATGGGAAATCCGCTTTGCCCGTAGGTGTGGCTATCACCCAGGAACACCCATGTCATCATGGAAACGGGAAGTACCGCGTATCGAGTATGGCGGCCAGTTGGCGACGCGTAAGCCCCGTTTCGATGGTCGCCTCGATTCCCATTTCCTTCAATTGGGAGAGCGCGAGCGCCACATCGGCACTCGATGCGAGGTTATCCGGGTAAAACCACGTGCGGTTCGCCCAAGCGGATGGTTCTCCGGTTCCGCGCATCCATCCAGCAACAGAAACACGCTGTATGGCTTGGAAATCGGCATCATCTGGATGGATGTCGGCAAACGGAAGCAACCAACAACGGCTGTTCAGCAAGACTTGCTGCACGGACCTCACATCCAGTTCCCGCGGCTGTTTCTGATGCAATACGCTCAAGGCCGCGGCCGCTCCGGCCGCCTGACCAATTCCCATCACCACGGGCTGCAAGCGGGTCGAGCCGTTGACGACGTGCGTGGTGGAAATGCTTTTATCCGCGGCGATGAATCCGTCGATCGTCTCAGGGATCAGAGCGCCGTAGGGCACGGAATAGGACGGAATTTTGGGAAGGTCACCCGTTGTGACGGTCACCGACAAGGATTCCGGCTTACGCTCATGATGAAGATCGAGCGGGTAATCTCCGACAGCGATTCCTTGCTTGTACAAGGGCCGTGATGGGTCGGAATACGGATCTGCTACGTCTCGCACGGTGAGCGTTTCGACGCCATAGATACGCCGGGATTCGCGGACATATGGAATCGGAGGGAAGTTGTCATCGGTTGGAAATTTGCCCTCAACCAATCCGAGATGTGTGTATCCGCGCTGGCTTTGAATGTGATAGATCCACGACAAGGTGAATTCTTTTGCTTGTTCAAAGGCTTTCAGGCGTTCCTCGTGCGTCATGGTCACCACCGGCACATACATGTCGTTTCCATGGATGGGCCAATTGATGAGGTAATGGTCACCCGGCAAGCGGGCATAATTGAGCATATGGATGGAGTTGCCCGATTCAGGTCCGCAATTGACCA
>CAYPOI010000073.1:0-5819 GCA_964412365.1 uncultured Chitinophagales bacterium
TGGATGCTGGATGCTGGATGCTGGATGCTGGATGCTGGATGCTGGATGCTGGATGCTGGATGAAAAATGTACGAAGTTTGTGTCTCACTACACTTTCACGCTTCCACATTTCCACACTTCTACATTTCTACACTATCCAGGTCTCTCAATCTCAAACACATCACCCAGCTTGCTCCACTGCGCCCCGGCCAGCCGAGCCACTGGGTTGAGTTTCTGAACATCGATCCGGGTTCCATCCATTACCGAGTCGTCGACGCCTACTTGCACCACTTCCCCGAACACCGCATCACAGCCACCTTCCCGCTCACCGAATGAAATCATCTTGTGCAGCCGGCATTCGAAATTGACCGGACTTTCTTTCACTCGGAATGCCCTCACGATCTTCGACGGGGTGGGGGTGAGTCCGCTGATCTCGAATTCATCCACCCCATGATCATACCGACCCGAGCATAGGTTCACCGCCGGCGCCATCGGTTCGGTGACCACCGAAATCACGAATTCACCCGTTTCCTTGATGTTCTTGACGGTATCCTTCAATTCCTCATCCTTCTTGAATCGAAGCGGAAAAAACGCCAGAATCATCGGATTGTAGCAGACCACATTGAAAAAACTGAATGGTGCCAGATTCCGATGTCCTGTCGCACTAATGCTGCTCACCAAGGCGATCGGCCGTGGTACGATGGCTCCGATCAGGAGCCGATAGCCTTCTTTGGGGTCTTTTAGGAAGAGGGGATTGTATTCCATGATTGCATTGATAAAACGATAAAGAGATAAAGTGACGAAGGGCTTCGAGTTTTGCAATACTAGAAGCCTTTATCATTTCATCTCTTTATCGCTTCATCATCTTATTTCCCTTTCACGCGTGATCAATCCAAGAATATTGATACACCCCATCATCCATCGCTTTAGCGGCTTTCGTCAGCTTGAGAGGATGAAACGTGTCCACCATCACCGCATATTCTTCGGTCCGTTCTTTGCCGATGCTTTTTTCGACCGTTCCGGGATGCGGCCCGTGCGGAATCCCTCCCGGATGATGCGTGATGCTCGCATACTCGATGTTCTTCCGGCTCATGAACTCCCCCTCCACATAGTATAGAACCTCATCCGAATCCACATTCGAATGATTGTACGGCGCCGGAATGGCTAATGGGTGGTAGTCGTACTTGCGAGGACAAAAACTGCAGATCACATAATTATGTGCCTCGAATGTCTGATGCACTGGCGGCGGCTGATGCACTCGTCCGGTAATGGGCTCGAAATCTTTCATGTTGAAGATCCACGGATACAGGTACCCATCCCATCCCACCACATCAAACGGATGATGCTCAAAGATGTAATGATGGAAGCGCCCCTGTTTTTTGATGCGGACTTCAAACTCGCCCGTCTCGTCAATAAATAATGGTCCTTCGGGTCGGCGGATATCCCGCTCGCAAAACGGACTGTTTTCCATGAACTGACCCCATTTCGACAGATACCGCTTCGGAATCTCGATGGGTCCCGTGCTGTCGATGCACAACATCCGCGCTTCTTTGGATGTGAACACGATTTCATGAGTGGTGCCGCGCGGGATGTACACATAGTCGAAGGGCATAAACGGCAAGCGACCAAACACGCTTTGAACATATCCCTCGCCTTCGTGGATGAACAACATTTCATCGTGCTCGCCATTGCGATAGAGGTAGTTCATAGGCTCGGTAGGCCGGCATAGCGACAGCTGCACATCGTTATTGAATAGTACGACGACACGCCCCGAAACCGGGTCTCCACCCGCTTTCATGTTGTGTGTGAGCAAATGATGATGCCGGAGGAGGCCTTCTTCCCACTCGTCAATCTTAATCTCAGCACCTTTCTCCACTCGTTTCACCGTTGTTGGTGGATGGTTATGGTACAAGAGGGATGAATGTCCACTGAAGCCTTCCGCACCGAACAACTCCTCGGCATACAAGCTACCATCCGGCTTGCGGAACTGAGTGTGTCGCTTATGGGGGATGGAGCCTAAACTGTGGTAGATCATTTAAAATCCAATGTTGAATGTTGAATGTTGAAAAGACAGATGAAGGGATAAAGAGATGAAAGGATGAAAAAGAAGGACCTTCATCAATTTGACAGCGAACAACGTTCGCCTTCATCTTTTCATCAAAGATTCCCCCGCCGGTCCTGCTCCCGCTCAATCGCCTCAAACAGCGCCTTGAAGTTCCCCACGCCGAAACCACGCGCGCCTTTGCGCTGGATGATCTCGAAAAACAAGGTGGGTCTGTCGCCAACCGGCTTCGTGAAGATTTGCAACAAGTAGCCTTCCTCATCCCGATCTACGAGAATGCCGAGCTTTTCCAGCGCGTCGATGGGCTCGTCGATCTTGCCGACCCGTTGCTCGAGGGTCTGATAATAACTGGTGGGCACCGTCAGGAATTCCACGCCATTGGCCTGCAGGGCCGTGACGGTAGAAATGATGTCGGGTGACAGCAAAGCCACGTGTTGCACGCCCGGCCCCCCATAATAATCCAGGTACTCTTGAATCTGGGATTTGCGCTTACCGTCCGCGGGTTCGTTGATGGGGAATTTGATGCGGCCACGTCCACCTGCCATCACTTTCGACATCAATGCCGAATATTCAGTGGCGATGTCATTGTCATCGAAATGGATGTACTGCGTAAATCCCATCACATTCTTATAAAAATCGACCCAATGCTCCATCTTTCCGAGCTCCACATTGCCCACGCAATGATCCACGAAATGGAGTCCTACCGATGCTGAGGGGAACTTCGCTGCACGAGGCTGATACCCCGGCATGTACAATCCGGAATAGGTACTACGATCCACAAAACTATGCAAGGTGTCGCCATAGGTGTAAATCGCGGCTTTAGTGAAGGTTCCGTTCTCATCTTTGAACTCACGCGGCTCCATCGCACCGCGCGCGCCGCGCTTCACGCATTCGCGATACGCCACGTCCACATCCTTCACGGCCATGGAAATGTCCTTCACACCGTCACCATGCTGTTTGATGAAATCGGCGATGGGTGAATCGCCTGTCAATGGGGATGTGAGGATGAATCGGATGTTGCCTTGTTGCAAAACCCAAGACGAGCGATCTCTCATGCCTGTCTCCAATCCAGCATAGCCGACCAGTTCGAAACCGAAAACCGTTTGATAATAATGCGCCGCCTGCTTGGCATTGCTCACGTAGAACTCAATGGCATCGATGTCGACGAGCCCGAGATGGTCGTCATAGGCCGCTTCTAGCGGTCGTTCCGGGGAGTCGAATTTGGATACAAGCATAAAATCCTCCTGAAAGCGCTTTTCTAATTAATGAGTGCAAGTTACGGAATTTGGTTTTATAGAACGATGGATGCATCTTATACAAATGCGCTTATTCCTCTTGTTGACTTGTGTCTTAGCGGTTTCCTGTACCCCGAAAACCGAATCGACCACACTCCTGCCTGTTTCCGATATCGCGACCTCATCTGTTGAAACGGACGAATTCGGTGTGCCTATAGATTTGTTCGAATCCACATCCCGAACCATTCGCAAAAACGAAACATTTTCGGGCATCTTAGAGGCATTTGGATACACATCCAGCCAAATCAATGAAGCCATTTCCGCCACATCCGGACAGTTCGATGTTCGCCGCATCCAACAAGGCCGCGCCATTTCGCATTATGCGCCGTTCGTTGAATCCACTCCGTCGATTGTGGTTTATGAGCCGAATCAAACCAGTTTTGTGGTATTTACGTTTTCGGATGTGGTATCGGTGGAAGTCCATCAACGCGATGTCACCGTCCGCCCTCGAGTGGTTGAAGGCGTAATCCGAGGTTCTTTGTATGAAACGCTAGTCAAGAGCGGTGCGTCACCAGCTCTTGCTGTATCCCTGTCTGAAGTGTACGCTTGGCAAATTGATTTCTACCGCATCCAACGTGGGGATGCCTTCAAGGTGTTTTTCGACGAAGAAATGATGGGAGATAAAAGCATCGGAATCGGACAGATCCATTCGGCTTGGTTCAAGCATGCCGGCAAAGATTATTTCGCACTCTATTATGAGCAAGACGATAAAGGCGATTACTACGATCTGGAAGGAAACTCGCTTCGCAAAGCGTTCCTAAAAGCGCCATTGTCATATTCCCGAATCAGCTCCAGATTCACGAACCGTCGCTTTCATCCCATCCTGAAACGCAACATCCCGCATCATGGAACCGATTACGCGGCAGCTACCGGCACTCCGATCCGTGCCGTGGGTGATGCGGTTGTGCTCAAAGCCCGCTACGACAATGCGAACGGCAACCATGTCCGCCTCCGCCACAACGGAACCTATGAAACCGGCTATTTGCACATGTCACGCATTGCTCCTGGCATTAAAGCGGGATCACGCGTCTCACAAGGTCAGATCATCGGGTATGTGGGCAGCACAGGCTTGGCTACAGGTCCTCACTTATGCTACCGTTTCTGGGTGAACGGAGTACCGGCCGACCCGCATCGAATCGAATTCCCATCCTCCAATCCGATTTCAGACGAGTACCGTGCGCATTTCGACCTCTTCAAAGTGGAACGGGTGGCCGAACTCACACGTCCGGCCATGTTGCTCTATCCTGGTAACCGGTCGTTGGCGTTGACCGAATCGGCCATCGCCCCAATCCCGACCGAAAGTCTGTTCAACGCGCCGTAAACTCGCCGAACAGGTCAAAAGCCTCGGCGTCGGTGATTTCCACCGGATAGAGTTCTCCCACCTTCAAATCGGATGGGATGAATCCGTTCTCCGCGCTTTGAATGCACACTTCGTTATCCACTTCCGGACAATCGAATTCCGTGCGACCGTACGCCACGCCGTCTTCGATGCGGTCGATCACCACCGGCATCACCTGCCCGATCAGCTCGCGGTTTTTCTCCAAAGAAATGTCCTCCTGCACCGCCATCAGCTCCTTCACGCGACGCTGCTTCTCCTTGGCTGTGATGCCATCCCCTAAATCGAATGCGGTCGTGGCGTCTTCCTGTGAATAGGCAAAGCATCCCAACCGATCAAATTTCATGGACTTGACGAAACCTAGCATCTCATCGAAATGAGTGCGGGTCTCGGATGGATATCCTACGATCATGGTGGTACGCAAGTGGATTCCAGGGACTTCCTGGCGGATGTGGCCGATCAACTCTTCCAGCCGAGGACGAGTGATCCCCCTGCGCATGGATTTCAGAACCTCTGTAGATCCGTGCTGAATCGGCATATCCATGTACTTGACGATGTTCTCACGCTCTCGCATCACCGGCAGAATATGCTCGGGGAACTTCGCCGGATAGGCATACAAAAGGCGGATCCACTCGAACCCGATATCCGAGAGTCGAAGCAACAATTCATCGAGGCAACGTTTCCCGTACAGATCAAGTCCGTAATAGGTGGTATCCTGACCGATGACGATCAACTCCTTAACACCCTTTTTTCGGAGAGAGGTGGCTTCCGAAATCAGTTGATCCATGGGAGTGGACACATGGCCACCACGCATCAATGGAATCGCGCAAAACGAACAGGGATTGTCGCATCCTTCCGAAATCTTCAGATAAGCGTAATGCCCCGGCGTGCTCATGGTCCGCTCGCCAAGCAGGTCTCGTTTATAATCTCCACCCAAGGCACGAATCACATCCGGCACGCTCTTGTGGGAACTGCCGAAATAGCGGTCCACTTCCGGAATATCGGCCTCCAATTCGGTGGCATACCGATCCGATAAGCATCCCATCACCATCACTTGTTCAAGTTTACCCTGTTTTTTCAGAGTCACACCATCCAAAATATGATCAATGGATTCTTTCTTAGCGGCATCAATAAATCCACATGTATT
>CAYPOI010000073.1:5919-13470 GCA_964412365.1 uncultured Chitinophagales bacterium
TCGGTCGACAAATACGAGCAGGTCGATGTGTGGATCACTCGTCGCTATTGGTTCATCGTGAGGCTTCGCGCACGAATCACGTTGTACAAGCGCTTGACGGCATAAGCCTCAGCGAGTCCAGAGCAAGGTTCTCTCCTCGAAGTGGTCCAACTCGGCTGACAGCCCGACCGTCACGCGGATGCAATTCGGCAATCCGAACGCCGGCAAGCGTCGCACGATTACGCCATCCTGAAGCAAGAATTGAGTCAACGATTCGGCTTCCGATTCAGTTGGCAAAATCATCATCACCGAATTGGCGAACGATTTCACATACGGGATGTGGATGGAATCGAAAAACGTATATAGGCGCTCGCGTCCAGCCACCACCAATTCCTGGGTCTTCTGAAGAAATTCTTCATCTTCGATGGCGGCAAGTCCCGCTGCCTGTGCCGGAGTGGATGGCTCGAACGGTAGTTTCACTTTCATCAGATTAGATATAAGCGATTCATGCGCGAACCCATATCCGATGCGAAATCCCGCCAAACCGTACGCTTTTGAGAAGGTTCGAAGCGTGATCACATTATCAAACCGATAGCGCATGGAGTCGGGAAAATCGGGCTGATCATTGGCAAATTCGAAGTAAGCTTCATCCAAAATCACGAGCACTCGTTCGGGCACACGTTTCATGAACCTCTCGAACTCCGTCACCGTGAAATACGTCCCTGTCGGATTATTGGGATTGGCCAGATAAATGAGCTTGGTGTCTTCACGGATCTCATCGGCGATGGCATCCAAATCGAACGTGTAATCGGCTCGAAGCGGAACCTGACGCAACCGGATGCCTCGGCTGTTGGCCAACACGATGAACCCGATGAACGTGGCGGATGCGGTGATCGCCTCCTCATGATCCAGGAAAAACGTACGGGTGATCAGCGACATGATGCCCTCCGACCCACTTCCCGCAATCACATTTCCAGGCTTCACATCAAACCGTTTGGCCAACACCGCTCGCAATGCCGAGGCCGCCGGATCCGGATAATTCATGATCGTGCCGAACGACGCCTTCGCCGCATCCAACGCTTTCTGACTGCATCCAAGCCGGTTCTCATTCGAAGCCAATTTCGAAATACGCGACGGATGGAAGGAAGCAACCACTTCTTCAATGGTCTTGCCAGCTACATAGGGCTTCAGGTCAAGGATATGTCGAGGTACGAGCACGGTTTACAAGATTTGTGAACAAGATTCGGCTTAAAGTTACTACTTTTAAAATCCACCATCATGAATTAGAAAAGCGCTTTTTCCCATCCTATGAACGTTACGCAAGAGCAGGTTATCCTCAGCATTCCCTCGTACTTACGCCAATTCGTGGTGAAGCAGCATTATGATGAGTATACCGCTCAAGACCATGCCGTTTGGCGCTATGTGATGCATCGGAATCTGGATTTTCTGAAAAACCACGCGCATCCCGCTTACTTCGACGGACTCACCAAAACCGGCATTGGCATCGAACGGATTCCCCATATCGACACGATGAACGAATCACTGGCCAAGATCGGCTGGCGCGCCGTTGTGGTCGATGGCTTCGTGCCACCCGCCGCGTTCATGGAATTCCAAGCCCATCGCATTTTGGTGATATCGGCAGAAATCCGCAATGCCCAGCACGTGTTGTATACCCCGGCTCCAGATATCATCCATGAAGCCGCGGGGCATGCTCCCATCATCGCAGAGCCAAAGTATGCCGATTTCCTTCAACGGTTCGGAGTCTATGGGTCAAAAGCCGTGTTCTCCAAAGCGGATTATGAGATTTACGAAGCCATCCGCTACCTGTCCATCATCAAAGAATTTCCAGATACCACCGAAGCCGATCTCAAATTGGCTGAAGAGGATCTGGCCGCAAAAACCAATGCGAATGTGAATCCGTCTGAATCGGCACTATTGTCACGCCTGCATTGGTGGACGGTGGAATACGGACTGATGGGGACCCCTAATGACTTCACCATTTTTGGCGCCGGTATCCTATCATCTGTCGGCGAGAGCCAAGCGTGTCTGGCTCCATCCGTCAAGAAAATCGTGTTGGATGTCGATTGCGCGAACACGAACTACGACATCACTCGGATGCAGCCTCAGTTGTTCGTGGCGCGCGATTTCGACCACCTTATCCACACTCTTGAGGAATTCGCCGATACCATGAGTTTCCGCAGAGGCGGTGTGGAAAGCGCGAAAAAAATCATCGACACAGCCCAAGTGGGTACGCTCGTGCTCGATTCCGGTATTCAGATTTCGGGGGTCTTCACACATGTGGATGGAACCTTCATCCGCTCCAGTAGTCCCACCGCACTGGCTTATAACGACATCCAGCTCACCGGACACGGAATCGAATACCATTCGGATGGATTCAGCTCACCTCTTGGTCGCCTGAAAAACCTCGACATGCCGCTTCATTTAGCCGATGAAGGCGATTTGTTACGCCAAAACATCGCAGTTGGACAATCCTGCTCCCTCGCCTTCCGAAGCGGGTACATGGTTCGGGGCAATCTGTCGCGCATCATTCGAAAAGAAGGCAAGAATCTCGTCTTCTGCTTCCGGAATTGCACCGTCACGGATCCATCCGGCGCGGTAGTGTTCAACCCCGAATGGGGCGCGTTCGATATGGCGGTTGGCGAGTCGATCGTATCCGCTTACTCGGGTAGCGCCGATAAAGAGACATACAATGTCTACCCTCCGAAATCCACAAAAACCGCCATCAAGATCCAGTATTCGGACGCCGAAAAACGCCTCTTCACGCATTTCGATGACATTCGGTTGATGCGGGAGCAAAATGCCCCAGACCCGACCAAGGTCCGTGGCATCTCACAATCTCTCGACCGCGAGTTTCCAGCTTCCTGGTTGGCGAGGTTCGAGCTGTACGAGATTGTGCGCAAGCACGACACCCTGGGCGACCTTACCGCTCATCTCGACTCCCAATTACAGGCCTTGAGAGCCCAAAGCGACGAACTGGACGATCTGATCCGGGCGGGATACCACTTTCTGCCGTAACTTCACGGCATGAAGCGCTATTTGGTAACCGGAGCGAGCCGCGGTATCGGCAAGGAAGTCGTACGGGCGTTGGCCCAAGCAGGCCACCATGTGATCGCCAGCGCGCGTACACGCGCGCACCTGGATGAGTTGACCCTGGAGTATCCGGGCTCGGTAGAAGCGATGCCCGGCGACCTGGGCACGAAAACGGGTTGCGAAGCCTTCAACGGTGTGGGGCCTTTGGACGGATGGGTGCATGCGGCGGGCTATCTTCAAGCCAAGCCCTTCCACGAATTGACGGATGAGGATTGGCAGACGATGTGGGAGGTGAATGTGATGTCGGCCGTGAGGTTGGCTCGCCTCCTGGAGTCCTCATTCCAACCTGGCTCTCATGTCGTGTTCATCGGAAGCATGGGCGGCGTTCAAGGTTCATCCAAATATCCATCCCTCAGTGCATATTCCACCACAAAAGGCGCGATTAGTGTGCTTACCGAATGCCTATCCACAGAATGGGCCGACAAGCGGATCTCCGTCAATTGCCTCGCACTTGGTGCGGTACAGACCGATATGCTTGCTCAAGCGTTTCCCGGCTACCAAGCACCCGTTTCCGCCGAACAGATGGGAAGATACATCGGAACATTTCTAACGGATGCCGGATTCTTATACAATGGGAAGATTCTACCCGTAGCTCTGAATAACCCATGAATTGGTATATTATGACCATGAAAAAACTCATCTTCGCTATACTTTCTGTACTTCTATTATCCGGTCCAGCCGCCGCTCAAGGACTTCAAACTCTCGCCGGGAACACCCTGATGGGTACCGCCAATGGCGCCCTGCTTGGGCTTGGAACCATGGCCCTTACCGATAACGCCCACGCCGGACCACTTCGAGTCGGCATCGGCATGGGAACTCTTTATGGTCTTGGCATCGGTGTGTATGATGTCACCGTGAACGAGCTCGGTGCCGGATACAGCATGGAAGGAATGTTCAACAACTCCAGTTACTCGGGGATGATTGTACTGTTGGACACATTCTATGGTGGTGTTACCGGCGGTGTTGTAGGCACCGCGATGGCCTTGATGGCCAATAAACCGTTGATCAATGGACTCCAATACGGTGTAGGAGCCGGTGTCTGGGGTGGTTTCGCTTTCGGATTGGTAGATGCGTTTTATTTCAGCAATTCCGTTCCAACGGTCTTCTCTCAGTCCATCTCCATCGATCCGAACGAACGGACATCCATCCAGTTCATCCAACCGAATCTGTACACATCCCCGATCGTCTCCAACGGACGAATGGGCATCACCTCAGAAATCGGTCTTGATCTCGCCCGCGTTACGATCCGGCTTTAACCGACGCTAACGCCCGGAACAGAGCCCGCACCGTCTCCATATGGCCAGCGGTGCTTTGATGAAAGCCGTCCGGACCCAGATTCCAAGATTGAACTGGGCGACCAAGTCGCTGACCGTACGGATCCACCACGATTCCCGTCTTACCGGCGATCACCTCGCGGTAATGATGCAAATCCGCTTCGGTGATATACCCCTCGAAAAGTGGTGTTTCCTTCATCAAATCAGAATCCACCGACGGTGGAGTGATCCATATCACAGGGTTTTTCGTCACTTCACCCGCCATGCTTTCCATAGCCGAAATGTTCTCCCAGAATTCGGCCAACGACACCAGATTCCGATTCGGAACACCATGCAGACGCATCGCATCGATGGATCCCAACGCGATGATCACCCATGTAGGCTTTTCCGTGATCACATCCCGCTCAAAGGTTCGAAGCGCATCCAATGATGTGGCACCGGCGATTGCCGCGTTCACACAGGTGAAATCCCCTTCCGATCCAATCTCCAACACATGGCGAAGGATTTCAAACCAACCTTGGGCATCTTCTGTGAGCGAATCACCCGCCACAACGATCTTGGCTTTGTCACCAAACGGCTGACCACCCAACACGTCCACAAATAAATCTTCTTTCAGCAGTTCCAATGCCGCTTCTTTTGCCGCCACCGCATAGCGGATGCGAGCTTCCATCAATTCATCCTCCGTAATTCCGATAAAACCGGCCTCTCCCTTCAATGTGCGCGCGCCTGGCAACAACGGGTGGCGCTTTTTAAGATGCAAGATGGGAAGCAGAAATTGCTTGATGAGATTCTGTTCGATAGCGTTGGTGTCAGACATATTCTTTAAGAAGGACTTGTGCGAGGATGGGTGTCCCGATTGCCGCGGTTTCGCGGATCAAATGAACCTGTTTTGGCAGATACGCGATGTTGGGATCGGGATCGATATAATAAATGGGCGTGCCGGATGGGGTTTCATGAATGAGTCCGGCCGCAGGATACACATTCAACGATGTTCCGATGATCACCAAGAGTTCGGCTTGCGAAACAAGAAGAAGAGCATCATCCATCAAAGGTACGGCTTCTCCGAACCAAACGATATCCGGACGGAGCGGATGACCGTCTTTACAGCTATCGGACAAACTTAGAGCCCTATCACCGATTTCGAGTCGACAATATGGGGGCTCGGAACATCGAGCTTTTGTTAACTCGCCATGCAGATGTAAGATGTGTGTAGATCCGGCTTTCTCATGCAGATCATCCACATTTTGAGTGATCACCACGACCTCGAAATGCGACTCCAACATGGAAATGGCGATGTGTCCCGCATTAGGAAATGCTCTGGCCGCTGCCGAACGACGCACGTTGTAAAAACGATGCACTCGATCTGGATCCCGCCTCCACGCGTCAATCGTTGCCACATCCTCGATGCGTTCGTTCTCCCAGAGTCCGTCCGCACCACGGAACGTGGACAAACCGCTTTCCGCGCTGATGCCCGCTCCCGTCAGAACAACCAGCCGCTTACGCGCGGATGTACGACTGCCAGGAGCTGTCATCCTGATATCCATCGACCACATCCGGAAGGGCTTGCAGTTTGTAGGACCCCATCAGATTATGGATTTCGGATTCCAATTCGAGAATGCAATTATGGATAAGGTCGCTGCGGAAACCGCGCTCACCCAGACGGATCACCATTTCAAGCGATACGATTCGTCCGATTACCTGACCCAGCTCCACTAATTTGCGTTGCGCGATTTTCAAATCCACATTGAAATCCAAGATGGGTTTGAGACGCGCCGCCGCTTGCGATGTGATCTCTAGGGATAGCAGATATTCATATAGATTCACAGATTGCACTTTCCTCATGGTTTTGAGCACCGACTCAGAAATCTGTTGATACAGGATGTCGTTCGACCCTTCAAATATTTGAAATGGACGGCTATCGACGACCGCACGCCCTGCGATGTGATCCAAACGGTATCCTTTCGCACCAACAAGCTGTAGCAGCGATTGTGCAGCTTCCTGCATGTAGTCGGTCAATACAGTTTTGATGGAGTTCGCTTCAACATCCATGCGCGACACATCTTTGGTCATCGGCGCATTCTCCGTCGTGTACGCGCACATGGCCGAACAGACCGTGAACTGCGCTTGCAAACGAGCCAGACGCTTTTTCACTTGATCATAGGTGAACAGACTCGATCCCCCGACGAAGCGGTTTTTGCAGTGATCCAAGCCTTCATCCATCATGCGCTTCAAAAAGCCCATGCCCATGCCTGGAAATTGCAAACGGCTGCGGTGGAGGATATCGAGCATCATCGTCACACCCGTAGTCTTCGGCTCCAGCTTGTAATTAAGAGGGATTTTAGCGTTGATTTTGTTCTTGCCATACGGCAGCATGTACAGACCCAAATTCTGATACACTTCCTCCACTTCAACTCCTTTCAAAGACGCATCATGGATGAAAAAATCGATATCCCGGGCCAATGTGCCATCCGCATTTCGTCTACGCGCGGTGAGAAGCCAAAAATCAGCCCATCCGGTAAGTCCAGCCCAGTGCTTAGTCCCTTCCAGGTGATAATGATCATCATTCACCGTGTAGGAGGTTTGCATCTTCAACGCATCCGAACCATAATCTGGCTCCGTAATCATCAAACCACCCATGTTCTTTTGTTTGATGAAGCGTTCGAACACCGATTTCTGGACTGATTCTGGTCCGTAAATGGACAATGGCTGAAGAAAAAGTGCCCCATTGATACCGACAAGCAAAGACAGAGGAAGCGATTCGTATGATGTAGCTTCCAACACGGAAAGAGCCTCAGCCACATTCCCACCACGACCATCATACTTTTTGGGAATGAACACTGAGAGTGGCGCGCATTCCATGAAATCACGCATGATAAACGGAGGTAAACCGCGATGAAGGCTCAATTCCTCAATATTTGAGCGCTCGTTGAACAGGCGGTTGAGGGTAGTACGGTAATGAGTAATGAACTCATTGAAAGACAATGATTTGACCGAAGGCTGATCGAACGGGTAGATTCTAAGATTTGACAAAGGACCTTGGATTGGATGGATGAGTCGAAATATGGCGAAATGTACAAAAAAAAGCCATGCTTTCGGGGCATGGCTTAAGTGGCAACAGGGTTGCTGTTGTAAAAATAAAAGATGAGGCAGCGACCTACTCTTCCGCGAATTGCAGTACCATCGGCGC
>CAYPOI010000074.1:0-7076 GCA_964412365.1 uncultured Chitinophagales bacterium
AAATCGATGGATGCGCCCACCGCCATGAAGAATAATCCGAGTAAAAGCCCTTTGAACGGATCGATGTCGCTTTCGAGCTCGTGTTTGAACTCGGAGTTGGCCAGAACCACACCGGCCATGAAGGTGCCTAGGGCCGGACTCAGCCCGGCCTGTTCCATCACCCAGGCGATGGCGATGATCAGCAGCAAGGCGGTTCCGATGAACAATTCGCGGATGCGTGTTCGCGCGACGTAGCGAAGCACGGGACCCACGAGGAACTTCCCGCACAGGACCACGCCGAGCACCGAACCCACGATCATCACGGAGCCGGTCCATCCGTCGCCGGACTCTGAGTTGGCCAAGGCTGCGGTGCCGAGCAGGGGGAGGAAAGCCAGGATCGGAATGAACGCGATGTCTTGAAACAAGGACACGGAGAACCCGGATCTCGCCGCCGTGCTTCCCATCAATCCGCGCTCCTTGAACGATTGCAGGATGATGGCGGTGGATGACATAGACAAGGTGAGGCCGATGGCCAGCGATGCGCGCCAATCCAATCCGATCGCTAGTCCAGCGCCAGTCAATAGGAGGGATGTGCCCACAACTTGGATGGAACCCATACCTAATACGGATTGCCTCATGCGCCAGAAGGTGGACGGATTGAGTTCAAGCCCTACGAGGAAAAGCATCATGACAACGCCGAACTGCGCGGCCTGCATGATGTCTCGACCTTCGTCGCCCACGATACCCAACGCGTAGGGGCCGATGACGACGCCGGCGAGGAGGTAGCCCAGGATGGATCCTAGCCCGAAGCGCTGTGCAACTGGCACGAACACAATTGCCGCCGTGAGATATACGATGGCTTGAAACAGGATGTCGCTACTCATGTGTGAGCTCCATTAGCCAGCGGGCGTAGCGGTCGGCTTCATCCACCAAGGCTTCAGCCGAAAGTTTATGGGTTCCATGGATAGAAAAGGGTTCGATGTAGGTCATGTTGCATAGAGTCACCGTTTGATCGAACGGAGCCAGAAACTGACGGATGGTGAAGCGGTTGCGTCCTCCTGTCTGATAGACGGCTTCGGGTCCACCGGTGGTGATTGCGTTCGTGGCCCGCTTGCCATCCAAGGCTTTTCCACCCGGACCGTACGCCCATCCGTATTCCAACACCAGATCAATCCACTGCTTGATGATGGCCGGTGCGCCGTACCAATAGAAGGGATGCTGCCAGACGATCACATCGTGATCAGCGAGAACCCTCTTTTCAGTCGGGATGTCTATGTTGAAATCGGGATACAATTCATAAAGGTCACGGACGGAAACATTCGGCAACTCTGACGCTTTAAGTATGAGCGCTTTCTGAACCCGAGATTTTTCCAAAACCGGATGAGCGAATAAGATCAAAACCTTTGGCATGACCAAGGATACATTAAAGAAGCTTAAGGGTAAAGGGGGGAGGAAAGAGGTATTTTATAGGCAATGATGACTCTTTCATACAATTTGACATTACGCTACCTCATCAAGGGTCTTTTTGTATTCCTCGTGTTGGTTTCTGATTTGGCCGCCCAAACGGTAGTTACCCGAAATCCCGGCGATGCCACCTCGTTCGTGGTTCCGGCAGGGGTGTATCGAATGCAAGTGGAGGTATGGGGTGGTGGGGGTGGGGGTCAAGCGAATGCCGGTAACAATACCGCTTCAGGCGGTGGTGGCGGTGGTGGATATCATCGGTCCGAAATCTATGTGATACCCGGTCAAACCTACACGCTCACGATGGGTGCGGGTGTGGCTTCGGGTGTAGCTGGGAACGCCTCATCATTTGTCGGAAATGGATTCGACTTTGGGGCAAACGGTGGATTGAGCGGGACGGGCACCGCGTCTGCTAACGGTGGCGCAGGGTTTTTCAATACTGGAACCGCCATTTCGTCTGTTTCTAGGACCGGTGGTGCCAGCGGAACGGGTGAAAGCGGCGGTGGAACACGCGGTGGTGGTGGTGGCGGCGGAAGCCCGACATTTGCAGCGAATGGGAATGCTGGGGGAAATGGTGCAAGTGGAAATGGCGGAGCCGGTGGAACAGGGCAGGCCACGGGTGGAGCGGGCGGAAATAGTGGCGTGAACGGAAGCGCGGGTGGAGCACCCGGTGCCGGTGGTGGTGGTCATGGTCGTTTGTCTGGTGGTGCCGGTGGCGCTAGTGGCGGTGGAAGAATCGTCATGACCTATGTGGTTGTCAGCGGAACAAACTCCAGCGTTTCTGCCACACCATTGACTCGAGATGCGGATGGGGTTAGCGCATCTGTCATGACCGTAACCGTGCGTGATACGAACAACAACCCGATCACGGACATGCCGCAAGCGCGCTTCGCATTCACCGGCCAAGGATCGGCTTCCATCACCGGATTCGCACACACCGGGGCGGGTGTATATACGTTCAACGTGACCAATACGGTCGCTGAAACGGTGAATATCAGTGTTCAAGTGGCCGGAGTCACCATTTCAACCACGTCGGGTAATATCGTGTTTCAAGCGGGTCCTCCGAACGCGGGCACATCCATTGTCAGTGCCACACCGCTGAGCGTCGCAGCAGACGGTGTTTCGACTTCCGTTCTGACTGTGACAGTCAGAGATGCCAACAGCACGGCTGTCCCCGGGTTGCTATCCGGTGATTTCGGATTCAGTGGACAAGGTGACGCCACAATCAATGGATTTACGGATACCGGCTCAGGTGTGTACACCTTCAATATCAGAAATGCGACAGCCCAAGTGGTGAATATCACCGTATCCGCACTCAGCGTGAGTCTTGGATCCACCGGCAACATCACGTTCTTCGCGTCGGTCACCTATTATTCTTATCAATCTGGTTCTTGGGATGTGGTGAACACGTGGACACAAGATCCATCCGGTACAACCTTAACCAATTCTGCGGTCCCAACGTCCGCCGATAATGTCGTCATTTTGAATGGGCGGACGGTCACCAAATCGGCCGGCTCGATTTCAGTTGTATCGGTCAGCATTCAAAATGGTGGATTTCTGGATCTAACGACCACCACCGGACACACCTTGGGAACGGTTTCCGGTCAGGGTCGGCTCAAGCTTGGGTCGGTTACGTTTCCGTCCGGAACGTTCACATCGTTTGTGTCTTCTTCTGGTGGCACGGTGGAATTTTATGATGTGACCGGAACTTTGCCAACGGGTGTTGCGACATACAACAACCTGGCGTTGACCAACACAACGGGCTCCAATCACACCTTCACCCAGGCCTCGAACGTCACATTGAACGGGTCGTTGACTCTATCGCGCTCAGGCGCAGGAACGTTGACCTTACAGCATGGAAATGATGCCACGTTGCGCACGATGACAGTTCAGAATGGCGTGAATATCGGGGCAGGCACGTCATGGACAGTGGTGAATGCCAACCAACAGGGACATACCGTAACCGTGAACGGGGATTTCATCAACAACGGAACGGTCAAATTCACGAACCAAGTCAGTCCGAATTACACGGTTGCGACCACCACCGGAGCGATCATTCTGACCATGACGGGAAGTCAAAGCAACACGATGACGCTGAATGGATCCACGGATCTATATCGGTTCGTGTTGAATAAAGGGATTGACGATACGCACATCTTGACAGTGAATGCTGCGACTACGTCGGTTTTTGAACTTTTCGGCCCGAACAATCTCGCATTCAGTGGCACTCCACCCAACTTAACGAGCGATAACGCTCTTTCCATGTTGGCGGGCACGCTGAAGCTTGGAGCCAATATCGTTCTCCCCTCGCTCTCTAGCGGGGCACTCGGCTACAGCATCGATGAAGATGTTCGACTTTGGTTGGATGGAGCCACTATGACCACGAATGCGGTCGATAATGCAGCCGAGGGTATCATCGTTTATGGAAGTTTACAAATCAGCAACGGCGCCACGTTCACCGAGAACTCGAATCAAGGGTTGATCAACCGTGAACAGGCCAGCATTCTGGTGCAAGGTGGCTCTTTAAACACCAAAGTCATTCGAACTTCCTATGTGGCTGGAACGCATCGTGGCGCATTCACCATGACGGGCGGCACCGTGACTGTTCGTGGCGATATGCCAAATATCGCAGGCATGGAAACCTATGCGCCGTTCACCTTGCCATACCCCGACAATGCGTTCTCGATGTCGGGAGGCACGTTGACTATTTTGACATCCTCGCCATTGGCAGCCGGTTCGGGAACCAACTTTTCATTTGTGGTGGGGGCGAATTCACAGAACATCGAAGTTACAGGTGGAACAATCAATTTGACGGTACCGGATACTCGTCCGGCGTATATCGCATCCAAGGCTCCATTTTGGAACTTGAACATCACGTCCACAGCCAGTGCATTTGCCGCTGAGCCCCGTCTATACGCATCGAATGCGACCGTGCCGGATGCGATTCCTTCACAGCCTTTGGTGGTAAAAAGCAACCTTGAGCTTCAGAGTAATGCCGTTCTTTCGTCTGGTGTGGATGTCAGAGATGTGACCGTCGGTGGCAATTTCGTGATACCGACCGGAACCACCTACACGCCCGGTGCGAATACAACCACATTCAACGGAACAGGACCGCAGCTATTCACCTTCAGTGGCACCATCACCAGTGGATTGAACAACCTGACCGTGAACAAATCGGCCGATACGTTAAGGCTGGCCGGAACCAACGCCACATTTGTAGTGCTGAATCAATTCAATCTGACCAGCGGAGTCTTTTCGGACGAGGGTAAGACATTGGAGGTTCGTGGCAACCTGACGCTGTCAGGCACCCATATAGGTGCTGGAAAATTGAATCTGACCACAGCTGCATCACGGACCATTTCTGGCTCGGGTGCTGGCGCCATCACGAACATGGATATATCGGGTCCGGCATCGGCAGTCACCGTCACCTTGAATGCGGCGTTGCAGGTACGTGGTGCTCTTGCGTTCATTACAAATGCGACCAACAACCGGTTCTTGGACATTGGTGCCAACGCATTGACTTTGACCGGAACGGGTACCATTTCTGGCGCGAGTGGACCAACTGCTCCCATCCATATGATCCGTACCGGTGGCCTCGCTTCGGACGGTGGTGTAAGTAAAACCTATACTGGATTGAGTTTCACGTTTCCAGTTGGTACTGGATCCTTGTACACCCCCGCAACCATCGCCTTAAGCGAAGCTCCGAGCGTGTATGGAACGATAACGGTGCGGCCAGTGGCTTCCGAGCATCCGAACGTGACCACTGTGGGTCGCACGCTCACCTATTACTGGCGTACAACCAGTACGGGGTTCACCCTCGGCCCAGCAACAGTTACACAGACGTATACCTACGATCAGAGCGACGTGGTGACGGGTGGCGATATCACGGAAGACGGATATGTGGCGGCCCGATACACGAGCAATAATGCGACATGGACTGCAGGTGTTGTTGCAGATGTGAATGAGACCACCAATGTGATCACCTACTCGACAGCAAGCTTCAATACCGCGATCGATGGGGAGTTTACCGCGGGCGATAACGATGCGACAAGCCCCTTTGGCGCGGTTCTGACATTCTACAGCTACAATGGTGGGGGCAATTGGGACAATGTGAACACTTGGTCTCTGACGGGTCACAATACGTTGGATGTACCAGGTAGCATCCCAGCCGCTAACTCCGTGGTACGAATTGGTGATAACGATGTGGTGACGGTTGTCGCGAATGGTGCTCTTGCCGGTAATATAGGAATCACTGCTGGATCCGTTTTGAATATTGGGACCACCACCGGGCATAATTTCGGGCAGTTCACATCGGATCCTGGTGGTAACGGACGGCTTCGGATTTCGTCATCGACGGCTACGGCGACATTCCCTTTCGGAGAGTTTTCCGCATTTCTGAATGCGACTGGGGGAACGGTGGAGTACTATCGAATCGGAACTAATTTCACGATCCCAACCACATCCGCGTCGGCATTGTCGTTGAACCAATACCGAAATCTTGTCGTGAATGTGGAATCTGGGGCGGGGGGCATCATCACATTGCCATCCGCCAACCTTACGATTTTTGAAGATCTGACGGTACAGGGCCTCTCCGGGACAGCGGTGCATGTGGCGAATGCCGCAACGGGAAACCTGACCATTCAACGAGATGTGTTGGTTCAAAGTGGCGGATTGTATCTGCCATACAGCACCACAAACGTGCGTACGTTAAGCGTCACGAACGATGTTTCCATCACTGCGGGAGCGGAGTTCGCTACAGTGGGAAATTCTGCCGACGTTGTTCACGAGCTAGGCATCGGTGGAAGTTTGATCAACAACGGAGTCTATAATCAGTTTCTTTCGACCGTGCGCCACGCCAGGTTGACCTTCACCGGAACTGGAAATGAAACCATTTCCGGTTCTACGGGTGGGGCATCTACCACACTGTATCAAGTGGTTGTGAACAAGGGCTCATCCCAAACACCGTTGTTGGATGTGACTGTGGATGGAACGTTGACATTCTCTGCAACGACCGGATGGTTGACATTGACCAACGGAACCTTTCGTCTGTCGAAAGCGTCGACGATGACCATAACGAGTACTGCGACTAGTTTTTCGATTCCCTCCACAGCGGGTCTTTCTGTCAACCATGCATCAGCGGTGGTGAATATCGGCGCTTCGGCGAGCGATGCGGCGGATTTGTCTCTTGCTGGTATTCTCTCCATCGTCAATGGAACGGTGAACATCGGTACCGATGGCAATAACAATAACAACGATATTGAGTACGCATCGGCAGGTCAACCCGAGATTTCAATCACCGCGGGTGCATTGAACGTAAACGGGCAGATTCGACGGCTCGTGGCCTCAAGCACCGGATCATTGGTGTGGCGTCAGACAGGAGGCGCCGTGGTGATTCGCGGGCGCAACCAACAAACCAGCAACGCCATGCTGGAAGTGGTCAATACCGGTAGTATTTTCGAAACGTCTGGTGGTACCATAACGATTAGACGAGGTGGTTCAACAAGTTTTGCAGATGCGTACATTCGTCCTGCCACATCAACGGTTACAGGTGGTACGTTGATTTTTGCCCCTGGCGGAACCATCGGTGCGCAAAGCTACACACTGGATGCAACCGTAACGTTGTGGAACGTCACGGT
>CAYPOI010000074.1:7176-13120 GCA_964412365.1 uncultured Chitinophagales bacterium
GCCGCATCCACACCGGTCATCGTGGCCAACAATCTTGTACTCGGGTCGGGCGCTTCGCTGGCAGACGGAGGAAATCTGATTGAAGTCAGAGGTGCGATCACCAATAACGGAACCCATACGAGCGCGTCCAATTCTGAAAGTTTTGGAATCGAGTTGGACGCGGGTTCGGCTCAGACCATCAATGGAAAGGGTACATACGGAAATCTGATCATCAACAATCCAAGCAATGTGAGTTTGACCGACTCGATCACAGTGAACAGGCGCTTGGCATTGACAGTAGGTCTTCTCGACATTGGTCAGCATAAGCTGTCGTTGGGTGCAAATGCCGATGTGACGGGCACCTTCAGCTCCACTCGCATGATTCGTGCGAATGGCGTGTTGAGCGATGGTGGCATTTCCAAAGCCTACTCCGGAGTTGCCACGTTTACCTTCCCAATCGGTATTTTTGGCAAGTACACACCAGCCACGATCAATGTCACCGCCACGTCATCTGCCGGCGCGATCATCATCAAGCCGATCAATGGGAAGCATCCGTCGACACGTGCGGGCGCGGAAACGCAGTTGAACTACTATTGGAATGTGAACCGAAGCGGATTCTCTGCATTCACGGCTACCCATACGTACACGTACTTGCAGTCGGATGTGACTGGAACAGAGAATAACTATCGTGTAGGCCGTTTCGTTTTACCAAACTGGTCTCCGATCGGCGGGATATTAGGTGCCTTGAACACCACCACAAATGAGATCACACTGACCGCTGTAAACTACATCAATGGTGACTATACCGCAGCTGAGGAGGCTGAGTTTGCGGGTGTGGCTACATATTACAGCCGGACGGCAACAGCAGGTGTTGGACTAGTGGATTGGAGATTGCCTTCGTCTTGGTCGATCGCTGGTCACGACAGCTCCGCAGCGGTCGACTTCCCCATTGGTGCGCCAGTCATCATCGCTGCAAACCACCAGATTCGTGCGGATACGAGTAACCTGTCCACTGAATCCATGGTTTTGAACGCCGGTGCGATACTGGATCTTGAGGATACATTCGGGCATTCGTTTGGTGTGGTCAGCGGTACGGGAAAACTTCGTATCAAAGCAACCACATCCAACCAATTTGTCTTTCCAGGTGGAAATTATGATGCATTGAACGGTCCGGGAGGAGGAATCACTGAGTTTTATGGAGCCACGAATGGCACATTGCCCACACAGACTGTATATAATGTGGTTCGGTTGATTGATGCCAGTACTCGAACTCAGAGCAATGTGAATCTTACGGTCAATGGAAATTGGTTGTTGGAAGGAGGTGTGGTGACCAACACGGCCAACAATAAAAACATCACATTGTCGGGAGATTGGTTGAATACCGCATCCGGTTCAGCCTATGTTCCTGGATCCGGGAAAGTGATTTTGGCGAAAAGCAGTGGTAGTCAAATCATTGGCGGTTCCTTTTCAACCACATTCGGGACATTGGAAATGAACGGCGCCGGACTCAAAGAACTCGAGCAGGATGTTGTAGTGAACAACAGCCTTCAGTTAACCAGCGGATTGTTGGTTCTTGATTCGAGGAATCTCATTCTGGGCGGTTCGGCCACCATCAGTGGGACTCCTTCTGCGTCGAGCATGGTGGTGACGAATAGCACCGGGGTTGTCCGCAAGCGGTTCACAGGAACGGGAAGTCTTGCGATACCCATCGGCGACACGCTTGGAACCGATGAATATTCGCCCATCACGGTGAATCTGACATCCGGAAGCTTGGGCGCTGATCCGTATGTGGATGTGAAGGTGACGGATGCGAACCCTCCATCATGCGGTGGTAGCAGTTATGCCTCGAGGTATTGGAACTCCACGGTGAACGATATCACCAGTTATAGTCTTACCGCAACGCCCACCTATTTGCAAGCGGATATCATCGGAACGGAAGCGGATTTGTTCGGCGTGTACAAGATCGGTGCTGGAAATTGCGCGTTGGGTACGGCCGTGAACGTGACGACCAACACGGGTTCGGTGACCGTGAGCGGTTCGCCGATTCAAATCACCTTCGGAAATGCGGGTGAGATTGCCGAGCCATCCACCCAAGTTTCCAATCTCGCGGTAGCCAGTGTGACTCCGACCAGCATCCAGCTTACGTGGACGGCTGGCGACGGCAGCAAGCGATTGGTATTGGTCAAACAAGGTTCCGCGGTGAACGCCGATCCGGATGATGCCGTGCAGTACACAGCCGACGCCAACTTTTCGGGTTCACCGCAACAACTCGGTACAGGAAACTATGCGGTCTATGCGGGAACAGGTACAGGAGTTACGGTAACAGGCCTGTCGATGAACACCATCTATCATTTCCGAGTCTACGAATTCAACGAAGTAGGAATCAATACCAATTATCTACTGACGGGTGCTCCTGTCATCTCCCAGAAAACAAAGATCACCGCTTCGGTGACTGTCTCCGGCGACCGTGGATGGAGAGCGATCACGTCGCCTGCCCGCACCCTCTATTCGGATCTTCTTGACGGTTTCTACACCCAAGGCTTCACCGGAACGACCTATCCAGACTCCATCCCAACCATGCTGTGGTATCAGGAATCGTTTGCGGGCACCGACAACCAACGTTGGCGCAAGCCGGCTTCCATGGCCGATTCGGTCGTGGCCGGACGCGGTTATATGTTCTATGTGTTCGGCGACATGGGAATCACGGGTTACAACAATCCATCCTTCGCGTTGCCGAAAGCGATGAATGTGACCGGATTTGAGACACCGCTTACCAGTGGCGAATTCACGTTACCGGTTACTTATACCACGTCAGCCGACTCGGGTTGGAATTTGGTAGGCAACCCTCTTTACACCGACATCAATTGGGACCACGGTAGCTGGACCAAGACGAACATGAGCAATTCAGTGTACGTGTGGAGCGATTCGGCCAACGGCGGCCTCGGCGACTATCTGACCTGGAACGGAACGACAGGAAGTCTTGGCAATGGTAAAATTTCAGCCATGCAAGCCTTTTGGGTCAAAGCCAATGCGGCATCCCCCGTGCTTAAAGTCAATGAAGGGGCACGCTCAACGGGTGCCACATTCTACAAGGAGTTGGACATCAATCAACAAGCCCGGCTGGATTCAATTCCAATTCTCGAATTCACCCTGCGATTCGGTGAGATGAGCAAGACCTTGCATGTGATGTTTTCGGAAAACGGGAAAGCCGGTATGGATATCGAAGATGCATGGCATTTGGTCTCAATGAATCCAAGTTTTTTGGAGTTCTACAGCACGTCTTCGGAAGGAAATCCGCTGAGCATCCAGCATCTGCCTCGCAAATTGTACCGCACGGCCGATATTCCGATGTTGGTGGGCGGGTACCTCAATGGCCGTACGGTGACGGGTCCATATGAGATTGAACTCACTGCCGCACACAATATCCCCGACATGTGGGAACTCGAACTGTATGATCGCAAGACGCGTCGCTCCGTGATGCTCACGCTCCCGCCGCCTCAAAACTCCATGGCCAAATCGTCAAGGAATTCGTCGGGCAACTCAATCAGCTTCACCGTAGCCGCCGATACGAGCGTCACATTGTCAGCAAATCACTGGATGAGTGAGAGCGGCCCACGCAAGGCCACGGCCACCAGTGAAGACCGTTTCGAACTGAAGGTGCATCCGAATGGGGAATTTTCAGATATTCCGGAACAAGTCACACTCGATCAAAACTACCCGAATCCGTTCAATCCGTCGACGACGATCGTCTACACCATCCCTGAAGAGATGAAGGTGAGATTGGAGATCTACGACATTTTGGGCCGCAAAGTGACCACACTCGTCGACCAAAACCAAAATGCCGGACGATATACCTTGCAGGTCGACATGAGCCCTTACGCGAGCGGGGTGTACATTTACCGCCTTGCCACAGGTGAGAAAGCCATCACGAAGAAGCTGACTCTGATCAAATAGGGAAGCGGATCGTAAAATGAGCACCGGGTGAGTTACGAAGCTCCATTGTGGCGCCTTGCTGTTCCACAAGCATCGTGATCAGCACGAACCCGAAACCGGTATCCGTTTTGGTCTGGATGATGGAATCCGGAAGTCCGACGCCGTTGTCTAGTACCTCTAATTCCATGGTTCGTGTATCCGGAAAGCTCAGTCGGATATCAATCCTTCCGGCATGTCCTTTCGGGAAGGCATATTTGTAGACGTTTGTCATCAGCTCGTTGAGAATCATCCCCAATGGGAGCAATTTTTTGGAATCCAAATGATGATCTTGGATATCCGTTTCCAAGAGAATTTTGGAGGATGGATCTTGGGTATCACGGATGTGATCAATCAGATCATCCAGATACTCCTTACTGGAGATGATTCTGAAATTCTCAGATCGGTACAACTTGTTGTACAACACCATCATGTTGTTGATCCGGCTTTGGGCATCCATCAACGCGACCGAAGCGACCGGTTCTTTCAACGATTCCGCTTGCAGCCACAACAGTCCTGATATGGTGCTCATGTTGTTTTTGATGCGATGATGAACCTCTTTTAGAAGTGTTTCCTTGGATTCAAGCAGTTGTTCGATCTGCTTCTGGGCCTGGATCATCGGTTCCAGGTTCACTCCTAGTGTGAATATCTCGACCGGGTCTCGGTCGTCGATCAATACATAGTGCGTTTGAACCGTGAAGCGATCGCCATTTTTGTTCATCACAACCAAGTTAAGTGTATTCGGAATCGTACTTGGTTGAAGAATATTCTTGGCGTGTTCTTTGATTTCAGTTTTTGATTCTTCCGGTACGATGAGATCGTATGCGTTGTGTCCGACCGCCTCCGCCGCCGTGTATCCGTATAACTTTTCACTGGCTTTATTCCAGTACAGGATGGTGCCGTCCTGCAAAAATCCTTGGATGGGGATATCCGAGATGTTGTCGATGATCCATCGAATCTTATTTTCACTTTGCTTGAGGCGGATTTGGTATCGAACGATCCAATATCCTCCAACCGCAATGATCAGATAGAGGAGAACATATACAAAGAACCGTGTTTTCCATGGTCTGAAATGCTGATCCTTTGATTCGGCGACAAACACAACGAAAGGTTTGCCTGTAACCCGACGCATGTATACCTGCTTCTGAAGGCCATCAAGTGTGGAGAATGATTCGAACATGATGGTTTCCGCCGTTCCGAAAACGAAATCAACAGCAGGTGGATCTCTGAATTCCAGCATCGTTTTACGAGCCACATAGGGATGTCTTGCGATGAGTGTGGCAGACGAATCCATCACTCCGATCGACATTCCGGGCTGCAAGTCCACATTCTCGAGCATCGACTGAAGGTCGGAAGTCGAGTTAATCGATTGGTCGTTAATGAACTCCGCAAGAAAATAGGTCGTGTTTTGCAGGGAGTTTTCCAATTCAAAAAACTTGCTGTTTCTTGATTGGTTAAGGTCATAAACGAGCAATACCAATAGAGCGGACATGATAAGCGCATATCCGATCTTCAATCGCAATGGGGTCATCCGGGACCGTTTCATAGAATAGCTAACAAAAAAGGCGAAGCAACGATACCTGCCAAAATACTACAAATCCTTCATCATCTTGTAGTTCGTGAACAAGGCGCCACGCAACTCCACTTGTTGTTCGTTGACGGTGAAGTAGCCCATTTTCTCAAAAACAGGTCGGGCGGTTTTGCTGGCATCCGTCACGAGCCAATCGAAATGCCGACGTCGGGCTTCGGTTTCGAGTTCGGTTAAAAGGCGTTTGGCCACACCTCGACCTTGGTGCGTTTGAGATGTATAGAGCATCTCGACGTTGCAGGAATCCGTCAGGGATGCGAACCCGGCCAACTCCCCGTCTAAAAAAGCCACGAGGAAGTGGGTATCCGTGATTTTTTCCATCCAAAGGAAATCGAAATCCGCTTGCAGCGCCCAGACCGAAACTTGTTCGGGCGTGTAATCCCGAATGTTGATGGTGAGCACCGTTTC
>CAYPOI010000074.1:13130-13430 GCA_964412365.1 uncultured Chitinophagales bacterium
TGTCGTGGATATCGGATTCGTTTGCGAGGCGGATGTGTAATAAATCGGACATCGATTAATTCGTGGCTTCAACCATCCGAATAAGTTCGTCGAGCTTGTCGTTGGCGATCCATCTGGCCACCATCACGATGCCGCTCTTCCGGTTCACATACACTACGTTGGTTCCATTGCCCAAATGGGTGATGGAGCCATCGGGGCGGATGTACCAATTCATGAATCCGAGCTCGGCATTCGCCGGACCGGGTGTTTCGGACAACTCGATCCATCGCTCCGATAGCACGCGCTGACCGTTCCACATCC
>CAYPOI010000075.1:0-12617 GCA_964412365.1 uncultured Chitinophagales bacterium
TGTATCGGAAGGTGGGGTAGGAAGAGCGTGGGCCGTAGGTCGTAGGCCGTAGACCGGGATACGTGGGACGAGGGACGTGGGACGTGAGGCGCGATGTGCGATGTGCGATGTGCGAAGCAAGAGGGGGCTAAACGACTTAATACTGCCTTTTGGAATGAATCACTCGAACGATGATAACCGTTTCCTCTACGATGCGGTACAAAATATTGAACGGTGCCCTTCTCATCGGCAAGCGCCGAATGTCCTGCTCTATAACCGGACACGCATAAGGAAGTTCGGACAGAACGTGTAGAGCGTCATCCAAATCCTCGAAGAAGGTAGTCTGAGACTCCTCAGCTATTCGAACGAGCTCGATAGCCGCAGTGCGAGAGAATCGAACCGAATACATCTCGCGTTCTTATTTACGACGCAATCTTGCTAACAACTCATCTGCCGATACCGACTCCGCATGCTCTTCAGCTTCATTCGCATAATAGGCGTCAATCGCGGCTCGTTCTTCATCCGTGAGCGGTTCCGATGCCTTTGAGGTCCAACGATGACCGATTGGGTAATCCGTGTCTGTTGTGGGCGACTTGGGTTGTGATTTCGTCGAATGTGACATGAGGATGGGGTTTAGTTGAACCTACATCAAACCATTTTGAGACGCAAACAGAATCGTTCCGGAATCTGTGCCTAGTGTCTTCACCCCTCCTTGCGAACCTATAAACTCATTTCTACCTACATTCCCCCATGGAACCTTCCAAATTCTTTTCAATCCTTACCGAGACACTATCCGGCTTGAGTTTGGATGAAGCCGAGACGCTTCTGAACGATCCTTGGGGACCCGATTCGATCGTACAGCTCAACCGCTCAGCCCTAACCGCATCCGCGAATAACAATCCACTGTTCGATGTGGTCTGGAATCTGATGGCGATCTTGAATCGAACGGGGCGCATCAAGCTTACACCTACATTGCAAATGCTGCCAAAAGTGGTGGTGACGGAACTGTTCGATAGTTGCACCATCCCAAATGAGGACGCCGACTTATTCAAACCGGTGATGTCGGAAGACAAACTTCTTCACATCGAAGCCGCTCGATATGTGGCCCAGTTCGCGGGTTTGGTGTCGGTAAGGAACCGAACCATAGGCCTGTCTTCCATCGGCGAGAAACTCTTCACCCGCATGAAACGCGCGGAGGCGTACGAACGCTTTCTAAGAGCGTACTTCGACAAGTACAACTGGGGGAGCCGCGATTATTACGTCAGAGTGCCGGTCGCTATGCATGGATGGGCCATCAGCATCTATCTGCTGGGGACTTATGGGGATGAAGCTCGCCCGGCGTCTTTTTACTCCGAGAAATATTGGCTGATCTTCCCGCACTATACCGAGATGTTCCACTCAGAATTCCGATCCCCTAAAGAAGTCTTCCAGCAGATGTACGAGTTACGCACCTTCCAACGCGGTTTCAACTGGATGGGATGGGTGAACGCTACGCAAGAACGACCCGGACATGGAATCGAATCCATGGTTCAGCCGACCCGGCATTTGTTCGAGCTGTTTACGGTGAGGCCCTCCTTGCGAGCCGAGTGAAACGCGGGTCGACACCTGCTTTTTTGACTCTGCCATGTTATTTTGCACATATGAAAACAGCGTCACGAATTACGATCAATAGTGGTCACCGCGGTGGCAGACCCTGCATTCGAGGACTGCGCATCCGGGTCATTGATATCCTCGATCTATTGGCGAATGGATTGACGCATCAACAGATTGTGGATGAGTTTCCCGAGTTGGAAACGGAAGATGTTGTGGCGGCAGTCACCTATGCTAGGAATAAGATTGTAAACTAGCCCCTGGGCCCGACTTCCAGTAGGCTCAACTATCAAGGATTCCTTGACGGTTCACAGCATTCAAGATTTTTGCCAGATCTTCTTTATGATCGCAAAATGCGACCATAAAGAAATCTACTTCAAGGTCACCCCATCTTGCAATCCAACTGTCGCAAATTTTGCGACAGTTCAAATCTGCACAGATTTCACATAAGTCGTGCTTGTGACTAGTCTGATAGATGAGTATCGTCATCGATGAATCCAATTCAAAACAAGATCCAATTGAGCTGTCAAGGATTTCTTGACAGTTCGCATCAAAATAATGATCAATGTTGAACGAGATCGTTCTATATCGACCGGACGCAATTGCTGATCACATTGAGGTCAGGGTAGATGAAGAAACGGTCTGGTTGAATCGTCAACAAATCTCAACGTTGTTTAACAGGGATGTGAAAACCATTGGTAAGCACATCAATACGATATTCGCAGAGGCAGAGCTTGAAGAAAAAGCAACTGTCGCAAATTTTGCGACAGTTCAAATTGAAGGTGACAGAACAGTTGAACGTCAAGTTGCCTACTACAACCTAGATGTAATCATCTCCGTCGGTTACAGGGTTAGGTCCAGACAAGGCACCCAATTCCGCCTTTGGGCATCTCGAATATTAAAAGAGTACTTGCTTAAGGGATATGCCATAAACAACCGGATGAACCGATTGGAAGATCGATTTGACATCTTACAACATAAGGTGTACGAAATTGACTTGCAGATCAATTCACACCTCATCCCCAACCATGGCGTCTTCTTCAATGGACAAGTCTTCGACGCTTATGAACTCGCGTCCAAAATCATCCGATCCGCGAAGCATCGTATCGTTCTGATCGACAACTACATCGATGAAACCACCCTCACTCACTTGTCCAAGAAGAATAAGGATGTGAAGGTGTTGCTTCTAAGCCAAAATGCTAGCAAGCAGCTTCTCTTGGACATGCAAAAGGTCAATGCGCAGTATGGAAGATTCGAGCTGAAGTCGTTTTCCCTCAGTCATGATCGCTTCTTGATCATCGACGACAAAGAGGTGTACCATTTGGGCGCTTCGCTCAAAGATCTTGGCAAGAAATGGTTCGCATTCTCGAAATTGGATCCACAATCCGTCGATAGCTTAATGAGTCAAATCTTAACACTTAACCCCGAGTGATCTCAATAATCTGATTTGAGTGTTTTTACCAATTTTTGGAACTTTATCAAGAAACTCATGTCAAAGAACACATCCATCTCTTTAGGCAATCATTTCGAATCGTTTGTGGAAGAGGCGATCACCAAGGGCCGCTACAGTACCACTAGCGAAGTGGTGCGTGCCGGACTCCGACTTCTTGAAGAAGAAGAAAGCCGCATTTCACTACTTAAAGCTTCGATACAAGAAGGAATGGACAGTGGAATTGATGAGTCGTTCGATCCTGAAACCCATTTGGCGTTTCTGAAAGCGCGTAAGAAATCGCGTGGCTAAGTTCCACCTTACTCGAAAGGCCGTTGACGACTTCTCAGAGATTTGGGACTATACTCTGGAGACGTGGTCCGAACATCAAGCCGATATCTATTATCACAAGCTCTGAAATCGAAGTTCTAAGTCACCCCTCCTTGCGAGCCTGGCGCCATCTCTAGGTTAATTTTGACTACTTTTCCCTGTTCATCCAACTTCACACTCCCATGTCCCTCCCTCCCAAAGTCACTGGCATCGGCGGCATTTTCTTCTTTTCCGATGATCCCGATCAAACGAAAGCCTGGTATGCCGAGCACCTCGGCCTGGCCACGGACCAGTGGGGCTCGACCTTCGAGTTCCGGAATGCGAATCGTCCGGAGGAGATCAATTACTTGCAATGGAGTCCGTTCAAGCGCGGAAGCGCGCACTTCGCGCCATCGACAAAGGAGTTCATGATCAATTACCGGGTTCAGAATATCGAAGCGTTGGTCGAGAAGCTTCGTGCGGCCGGGGCCACGATCGTCGACGAGATCGAGACTTTCGATTACGGCAAGTTCGTTCATATCCTGGATCCGGAAGGAAACAAGCTCGAGCTTTGGGAGCCGATCGACCACGTGTTCACCGCCATGGGCGGAAAGACGACGAAGTGAGGATGGTCGCCTTCCTTCGTGGCATCAACGTCGGCGGGCACCACACAGTGCCGATGGCGGTTTTGCGTGAGGAAATGACGGCGATGGGGTTCGGATCAGTGCGGACTCTCCTCAATTCCGGAAATGTGATTTTCGAGTCGGACGAGACGAACCTTCCCGCTCTCGAACAGCGCTTGGAAACACGCCTTCAGGCCGCATTCGGGTTTCCGATTCCGGTGCTCATCCGCACCATCGACACCCTTCAGGCGCTGGTGGATGCGGACCCGTTCGCAGGAATCCAGATGCACGCCGACATCCGCCTCTACATCACCCTCACCCGGTCGGGCGACAACATGGCGAGCGTGGTCGATTTGCGCGACTCGCGAACCACCAAAGCGATGGACGAGCTCGAACGCCGATTCGGGAAGGACATCACGACGAGGAATTGGAATACGATGTTGAAGATGGTAGACCGTGGGCGGTAGACCGTGGGACGTGGGACGGGAAGAGAAGCCATGAACGAATTCTCCCCATTCGTAAGTTGACTACGCATGGAACAGCATCTGAAATTCAAGAATTCAGTCCATGCGATTGTGGTTGCGTCAGCTGTCTTCATGGCTACATACGGATGCGCTCGCGACGTGATTGGGCCGAATCGCCCGCCGTCTCTCATTTCCCCGGATGAAGCGGTGTTCCCACAGACCAGAATGGGTATCGTCTACACCATCAGAGGTATCGACCCGGATGGAGATCCGCTCGAGTACTCCATTTCAGGTCCGGATGCCGCCTCGTTTGCGGTCGACAAGACCACCGGGCAATTGACATTCCGAGTCGCACCGGATGTGGAAGAACCGGGCAGTGTGGATGGAGACAATTTCTATTTCATCGATGTGACCGTTAAAGATCCATCGTCGGGATCCGACACGAAAATGGTGATCATCGAGGTCTCGCGGCACGATCCCTTCGGTCCGTTTCTCTTCCGGGATGGGCCAGTGTTTCTCGCGCCGAACACCATCACGGAATCGGATCCCAGCATTCTGCAATCCGTCACCTTCGTTCGGAATGAAACCCGGATCGTACCTGACAACCGATTCCCGAACGACACGCAGGCGGATTTGTACATCTTCCAAGCTCTCTATCAGAACAGCACCGAGTTCGAGATGGTTGTAAACACTCAGATCACCCCCTTTGCAGAAGCCGAGCGACAGGCTCGGTTGTATGCGCGGATCTTGGGGCAACTGGACCCCGTCCTAATCGCAGGAATCCGATCCGTCTTCATCCATCCCGGGAATGCAACGTTCACCGGACCAGTGGGCAGCATCGTCACCCATACGGGCACAGCAGAGAGCGATTTTATCCCAAGAGGCGTCTTGGAGGAAGTCATGGCGCATGAAGCGGTCCATGCATCGATTGACCAATTTTACCGGGGTTCGAGCGCCTGGCAACGGGTCCAGAAGTCGGATGTGGTCTTCGTCTCTCAATATGCGCGTGACTTCCCAGACAATGAAGATCTGGCGGAGTCATTTGTAGCTTACCTGATCATCAAAAACGAGAGCCGCAATGATGCGACCACGGTTCAACGAATCCGGAATGGGATACCGAACCGGATTCGATTTTTCGAGGAGTTGGGCTTCTGATCGAGGCGAAGCGAGGATCGCGCAAACCGATCCCTTCCGTCATATCTTCCGCGCTGTTTGTGTGCATCTGACCCAAAAAACATCCCAAAAACGATCTCCTTTTAACCAACATGGATAGGAATACGACGGCGTTCATTCGGACCATTCTCTCCCAGAAGGCCTTTGAATGGTTTATAGCCGGTGTCATCATCGTGAACAGCACTCTAATTGGAGTGGAGACCTATGTTTCAACTCCTCTCATTCAGTTCGTTCAACATCTGGCTCTTGGAATTTTCACGATTGAAATCCTCATGAGGTGGATCGCCAGGGAGAACGTCAAATCCTTCTTCTCGGATGGGTGGAATATCTTCGACCTCAGTATCGTGTTGATCAGCTACATCCCCGAGTCGCTTTTTGCCGATTCTTCGATCGCCACGGCGATACGGGTCCTACGCGTATTCCGGATTTTCCGTTTGTTGCGCGCGTTTCCCGAGCTCAAGATCATGACGTCGGTCCTCATTCGCTCCCTGTCCACGTTATTCTACAATGGGCTGTTCTTCTTCATTTTCATGTATCTGTTCGCCATCATCGGCATCACCCTGTTCCAACTTCCCACACCCGGGACATCCGATCTTGCCACAGAAAAAGCATTGACCAACTATTTGAGTCAGGTCCCGAATGCGCCCGGAATCGCTCCCGACCCCTATGGATCGTTGGGCGAAACCATGTTCACCCTTTTCCGGATCCTTACCGGTGAAGATTGGACCGATCTGCGCTATAACCTGGTGCAAGCGAGCCGGATGAAGGTGATCGATACCCACGAATCGGTCATCACGTTCTTCCATGTCTCCTGGTTCGTGGTGGCCACATTTCTATTGTTGAACTTGCTTGTCGGAGCCATTTTGACGAACTATCAGAATGTGATGGCTGAAATCCGAGATAAAAAGGACTGAACTTAGACTAGCCAAAGGCCCACCTCGTTACCCTTAGATGGAACTCCACATCCTCTATCTGAACGATGTGCATGGGTATTTGACGCCGCACAACGAGCTGTTCTATGATCAGTCGGGCGAGCGGATCGAAACGGTCGGAGGCTATTCCCGAATCGCGACCTTGGTGCATCGGATCCGGCGGAGACATCCATCCGCACTCTTGTTTGATGGAGGCGATACGTTCCACGGAACCTATCCGATGGTCGAATCCAAGGGCGAAGCGATCATCCCGGTATTGAACCACCTGTCGTTCGACGCCATGGTGGGACATTGGGATTTCGCCTACGGTCCGAAGCAACTCAAACACATCCTCTCTAAACTGAACCATCCGATGCTGGGGATCAATGTGTTCCATGAGGATGGAAGCCTGTTTTTTGATCCTCATGTGATGTTGATGGTCGATGATCTGCGCGTCGGCGTGATCGGCATCTGTTCGGCGATCATCGGCGAAAGCATGCCGGCCGAGTTCAGCGAGGGACTCACCATCACGAACGGAATCGACGAGCTTCCCGCCCACATCGCCCAACTAAAATCGGACGGTGCGGATCTCATCATCGTTTTGTCGCACAACGGGTTTCCGCAGGACATGCACATGTTGGACACGGTTTCGGGCATCGACATCTGCCTGAGCGCGCACACGCACAACCGCTTGTACGAACCGGTGCGCGTCGGAGAATCCATCCTCATTCAATGCGGATGTCATGGCTCGTTTTTGGGTCATCTGGCCTTGCAGATGGATGGAAAACGGATCACCGGTCACGAGTATCAGTTGATGAAGGTGGACAACCACATTCAGCCGGATTCGGACATGGAGCGCATCATCGAAACCGTGCAGAAACCCTATCCATCGCTGGAAAAGAACATCGTCGGTCGCACGACATCGACCTTGCATCGGTACGATACCTTGAATTCATCGATGGACAGCCTGCTCTTGCACGCGCTGATGCATGTGAGCGGCACGACGGTCGCGTTTTCGAACGGATGGCGGTATGGCGCGCCGATCGGTCCGAGCGACATCACCGAAGACGATTTGCACAACATCATTCCGGTGAATCCACCGGTGTCGACGGTGGAGATGACGGGTCGGGAAATCAAAACCATGCTGGAGAAAAACCTGGAGCGCACGTTCTCATCCGAGCCCATGAAGCAGATGGGTGGGTATGCGAAGCGATGCGCGGGGTTGCGGATCCATCTTCGGATCGAACACCCGGCGGGACATCGGATTCAGGAAATCTATCGGGGCGATGCGCATCTGCATCCGGACGAGACGGTTAAGGTGAGTTTCGTGACCACACAAGGCGTTCCGCCAAACATGGGAACCAATCGCCAGGATTTGGACATCACTGCCGTGGATGCCATGAAGCAATTTTTGAGGGATCATCCCGAATTTGATGCGGGCAAGGAGCCGGTTTTCGTGTTGGCGTGAAGGGGGAACTACTCAACTTTTCACTGCTCCAGCCGTACGGTTCATTTAATTCTGATGCATCATATTCTGTAGCATGTCAACCAAGATCATCCATACCAGCCAAGGCACCGTCGAATTCAGCATGATTGGAACCGGCATACCGATCTTTTTTTTTCACGGTGGACACAGCAGTTCCAACGAAACATTGTTTCACAAGGGATTTGACCCCGACCGGTTTTGCTTGATCACTCCGTCGCGGCCAGGTTATGCGAACACGCCGCTAGCCAACAACGGGACACCGAAGCAGACGGCAGAATTGTTTAGGTCGGTTCTGGATGAATTGAAACTGACATCCGTGATCGTGATTGGAATTTCGGCTGGCGGACTCAGTGCGATTGAATTCGCATCGAATTTTCCTGACCGAGTGGAAAAACTTGTTTTGATATCGGCTGTCACAAAAAAATGGATGACGGGCACCGATAAAACCTATATCAAAGCCAAAAAGCTCTTCTCGCCGAACATGGAAGGCTTCAGCTGGGGCTTATTTCGCTTTTTTTATTCCATCTTTCCTAAGCTGATGGCCAAGACCATGTTTGAAGAGCTTTCCACATATCGGCCTGTTGAATTTGAAAACGAAGATGTCGCGGAGCTTTTCGACATGATCAAACTTCAGCGGTCCTATGATGGGTTTATGATCGACTTGGACCAACTGATCGATCCGAATGTGATACTCGGAATTAACTGTCCCACATTGATCTTGCATAGTTCGAATGACAAATCTGTCAATTTAGAACACGCGATACATGCTCATACGTCCATCCGCTACTCCATCTTGAATACGTACAACAATAAATGGGGGCATTTGCTGTGGCTCGGTCAAGAAAGTCATCTCCCCATCAAGGACACGTTGGAATTTATAGAATCCTAAAAAATCGCACATTTCCATCGAGTGCGAGATCCACCAAGGCACCGAAATTCGGATCGAATTTCCTATATTTTCAACGGTCTAGTCCTCGTCTTACGTCCTCGTCACGTCATATTCACTCATATGAAGTCGTTCATCGTCGTCTGTTGTTTTCTGCACGTTGCATTGCTGCATCCCACATCCGCATCTGCTCAATGGGATATCGAAGCAGGTTGGCGCATGTCGAAAGCCATCGGATTCTACTGGGAATCGGGTCCAACGGTTAAAGTGCACACTCCGCTCCGTGGATTGTCGGTCGAAGGCGCGGTGTATTCGTCGGCACTCGGGTCAGCCTTTCGGTCGAACGCCGTCAAGCAGACATCCTTCCTCGTTCAAGCCGATTTCAACTGGCTTCGCAAACGCGACAGGGCTTGGTTTCTCGAAACCGGACTCAATGTCGGCTACTTCAAAGCCGATTACGAGCTGGCGATCTTCGATGTGCTGGATTCATCCGCCCCGATTCTCGGACTGGAACTGACCACCGGCTACCGTTTTTCTCAGATCGTGGCCGAAACCGGATTCGGGTACCACTCCACTGCGGGCGACGGTCTGAGCGGACCCGGAACCCTCTATCCTTTTTACTGGCAAACATCCATCCGTTGGAGGTTCTGATATGAAACAAGCATGGTTCATCTTCATCTTGGCCGTGGCGACGTCGTGCAATCCACAGCCCGAACTCTTGGACGGCGATTTAGACACGCTGGAAATCTTGGATCGATCGCTGTTGAATCCAGAGAATTTTCTCGTATCGGCGATGTATCCGACGCCGGATGCGGCCACCTTGCAGAAAACCGTGGTCATCGCGGCACACGGATACAGCGCCAGCACGTACGAATGGGACGAACTGCGGACCTTTCTGAGCGCCAGTCCACGCGCCAATGACGTGTTGATTTCACAAGTGCTTCTTGGAGCCCACGGACGCAATTACTATGAATTCAAAACCAGCACCTGGCGCGACTGGCAGAGCTCCATCATCGAAGAATACGATCGCTTGGTCGACCTCGGCTACACGAAATTCGTGTTTGTCGGAAGTTCAACGGGTGGCACCCTCCTGCTGGAATTGTTCAGGCGGAATTATTTCAAGGATAAGGTGCAACCGCTTGCCTTGTACTTGATCGATCCAATCGTGATTCCATCCGATAAACTGTTGAGCATCATTCCGGTGATGGGTCCGATCATCGGGTACACGGAAAGCGCGCATCGCGAGGGAGAGGAAATCTATTGGTATCGCTACCGACCCCAAGAAACCCTTCGCGAATTGAACAAATTGATCCGTTTGGTCCGGAAATCGCTCGAAGATGGCGTGAATGCGAGAAGCACCTATGTGAAGGTGTTCAAAACGACGCGCGATTATTCGGCCGATGCGGCTGGCGCGGTGTTGATTTACAGGGGCATGCGGACGTCCTCCGGCCGAATCGCCGTCGAAATGATCGATTCCGATCTGCATGTGTTCACTCGGCTTCAATTACGAAGACCCGAAGAAATCCTTCCGGCCTACGTGGAGCATCAACGGAAGGCGTTCACTGAGATACTTTCGCATTGATATTTTGAAGTGTAAACTCGCATTCCTCTTATTCACGTGTTTGAGCGTGCCCGCGCTCGCTCAACAAACGATAACCATCTCTAAAGTCAGCGCTGACATCCGACTGGATGGACTCATAAACGAGGCCATTTGGACACAGGCCACTCGGGTTCAACTGATGATGCACACTCCACAGAACAATGTGGCACCATCCGAACCGACCACCGCCTACATGATGTATGATGAGCGGTATTTGTACGTGGCCGGGCAAATGACCGACAGCGACGCCGCCAAGATTCAATCCCCCACAAAAAAACGGGATGATCTTGGTCTTCAAAACGATTGGTTCGGTTTTTTTCTGGACTCGTTCAACGACAAAGAAAATGCGCTCGGTTTCATGACCACACCATCGGGACTGCGAACCGATTACCAGATTTACAACGACGCACAGGGTGGTTTCCCGATCAATGTGGACTGGAATTCCTTTTGGGATGTGGAAGTGGCGCAAAATGATGATGGCTGGACCGCTGAGTTCCGAATTCCCATTTCCAGCCTGCGTTTTCAGGATGTGAATGGCAAGGTGACCATGGGTTTGACCTACTTTCGAGTCGTGCCTCGAAAATCGGAATGGAGCACCTATCCCAATATTTCCAATCAATGGGGCTTCTGGAGCCTGTTCAAACCATCCCAGTATGTCGAAATCACATTTGATGACCTGAACAGCAAAAACCCGCTGTATATCGCCCCGTATTTGTTGGGCGGCATCACACAAAAACAGGTTCTGAACGATTCTGAAACCGGATATCGAATGGAGAACACCACCAAGCTGGAACCCGGATTGGACGTGAAATTCGGCCTCACGAGCAATTTGACAGCCGACATCACCCTCAATACCGATTTCGCGCAGGTTGAAGCCGATAATCAGCAGGTGAACCTGACCCGATTCTCCTTGTTCTTCCCGGAAAAACGACTCTTTTTTCTGGAGCGGTCGAGCACCTTCGATTTCGGATTCGGCGAACAAGACAGGCTGTTTTACAGTCGGCGCATCGGCATTCAGAATGGGGATCCCACACGGATTTACGGGGGTGCGAGGGTGGTGGGCAGAGCCGGAGTTTGGGATCTTGGCGTCCTGTCGATGCAAACGGACGTGCTGGGGACCAATGGAAGTCAGAACAACAGCGTCGTCCGGTTGCGTCGGCAAATCATCAACGAAAACACGAATGTCGGTGGCATGCTCACATCCCGGCTGGGGACGGATGGGTCTCAAAACATCGCATACGGCCTGGATGGCGTGTTCAAGCTGTTCAAACAGAATTACCTGACCACGGCGTGGGCACAATCATTCAATGAAGGAGAGGGGATGTCGCTCCTATCGACGGATCCGACTCGATTTCGGATCAATCTTGAAAACCGGGATTACGCAGGGTTAACCTACAATTTGGATTACTCCTACTCGGGAGAACGATATGATCCCGGACTCGGATTTCAGAACCGATCCAATTTCACTCAGTACGGAAGCAGTGTGGGTGTAGGATGGATTCCCAAACAGCATGCGTTCATCAATCGCCATCAATTGCGGATGTCGGGTTTCGCGGTGATCAACAATGCGACAAGCCAGATGGAATCGGTTGAAATCGGACCTTCTTACAGCCTTGCCACTCGCAAGACGCAGTCGTTGGAGATCAACGCCAAGGTTTACTATGAAGACATCCCAACGTCGTTTTCATTGGGAAACGATGTGACCGTTCCCGCTGGGACGTACGAGTTTTTCGGCTCGAACATCTCTTACGAAACATCGGGTTCAAACCTTTATGGAGTTGGGATCAGCGGGTACACCGGTTCTTTTTTTTGATGGATTTCGACACACTATCGGCCTGTCACCCCGATGGAACGTCAACTCCAGCCTGAGCTTGTCCGGACTCTTTGAGGTCAACTATATCACCTTTCCCGATCGCGACGAACAGTTGACGGCCACCGTGGCACGTCTGAGAATGCTGTACATGGTCAACACGAAATTCTCCGTCTCCGCTTTCACCCAGTACAACAGCTTGGCGAACGGCATCGTCTCAAATCTCAGAATACGATTCAACCCACGCGAAGGCAACGATTTGTACATTGTGTTCAATGAAGCCACCCATACTGATCGAGAGCGGATGCTGCCGATATTGCCCATGATGAACAACCGCACCGTGCTTGTGAAGTATAC
>CAYPOI010000076.1:0-11435 GCA_964412365.1 uncultured Chitinophagales bacterium
ATCAACGGAAGGAAGGGCGGCGCGATCGCGCCAAGGTGCAAACTCGTTTCGTTATTCTGGTTTTTCCATTCCCGGCTGATACGCACAATGCGATCGGCATCCTCGTTGTATCGATCGTAGCTCAGTTCATCCTGAACATACAGGAAAATGAAGATGAATGCCGTGAGCCCCACCGCCAATCCGGTGATGTTGATGAAGGCATAGGCCTTGTGGCGCCGGATATTCCGTAACGCGATCAATAGGTAGTTAAACAACATAGGGTGTGTGGCACAAAGGTCGTACCAACACACCCTATGATCCCGGACGGCGTTCCATTGTCCGGTTTCGATACAGAAACTTGTCCGTTAGCGGACACCCATCAATTGAAGTTCCAGTTCACCAATGGTAAGACTCGGCGTCCACGCGGGTTCCGATCCACCATGTTGATGAGACCCAACTGCACGCCTTTGAGAGTGCGCGTGTAGTTGACGATGCCGATGCTTAACCCGCTTGTGTGACCACGGACTTCATGATACCCGGCAAAACTGATGCCGTGAAGTTCTCCACCCGGATTGATGCGGGCGAATCCCGGAGCGATGGTAAGTCCTGAAATGTTGTCGGCTCTCATGGTGGCCGAGACGCTGAATCCGTTGATGGCTTGTGCACCGATTCCGATCAAAGCCAAGTTGGCGCCTGTGATGGTTCCACCGGCTCCAAGTCCGAAACCACCAACATGAAATCCGGTAATGTCGCCGCCCGCGCCGAGTCCGAATCCTGCGATATGGATTCCGGTTATATCGTCACCAGCTCCCATCCCAAATCCGGCGAATCCTATGCCTTTGATACTGTTTCCAGCTCCCAAACCGAACAATGCTGCTGACGCTCCAGTGAGATCTCCTCCCGCTGCCAAACCGAATCCACCGAATGAAACACCCGTGATGTCGCCGCCAGCACCTAAGCCGAACCCACCGAATGATAGACCGGTGATGTCGCCACCCGCACCCAATCCGAATCCACCAAATGCGATGCCAGAGATGTCGCCGCCGGCACCAAGGCCAAGTCCGCCAAATGCCACACCGGTAATGTCGTTGCCAGCCCCGGCACCCACACCACCGATCATGACGCCATTGAGATCATCCGTCGCGGCGATACCGAGCAATCCGATTCCTAATCCGTCGATGGATCCGGCGCCCGTAGAGGGAAGGCCGATAGCGAGACCACGGATTCGTCCAGACGCCGGTTCATAGGGCGACCAAATGGTGATGTTCACGCCACGAATTTCCTCGATGTCCAAGTCTCTGAAATTCAAGCGGACACCCGTCCAGTTTCGTGAGTTTCCGATGCTGAGACCCGTTTCATTGGCCCCGATGTTGACTTGCGCGTGAGTAGGAACTGTATAGAGAAGACTGACTAAAAAAATCGTAATGATGCGTTTCATGCTCAACCTGTAAAATATTGGTGATTGATGCTTATAAGGCCGAATGTGCCACAAGTTTCGGGCATTGGTCACACTTATCGCACAAAAAAGGAATGGCTCACGGTGATACTCGTGTCGATCGGGGTATCGCTTGTGTCGGCCAATCGATGCATTTGCACAAATATCCGATAGGTGCCCGTAGACACTTCGCCACGTCCCAAATTCAAACGGACTCTCAGTTGGAGCTGACTTGCCGATTCGACATCCACTTTTCGAGCCGCAGCGCCTCCCTGTAAACACGTCTGTCGGTAAACATCTGAATAGGTTCCATCCTCATTGAGCTTTTGCACGGCAAACAGCGGATATACCACCGTGCATCCTTTCACATACACGGGCGAATCCGTGAAATTCCGAATTTCCAGCCACGCCAATTGATTGGCATCGTAGGTGGACGAATCCATTGTCAGCTGCAGTCCTTTTTCCTCCAAGCTCCAGAAGGAGCACGACGAAAAAAGACAGATCAGCGATGCATGGAGGATGAGGTGTTTCACATCCCGAATATAACGGATTCGAGTCCCTGCCTCAATCTTGCCGTAGTGAATCGGATGGATTTGAAAGGGCGGCTTTCATGCTTTGGGAACTGACCGCGAGTATGGCGAGCGTCAGTGCGACGACCGTGGCAAACACGAAAATGGTGTATCCGAACTCCATCCGATAGGTGAATTGAGTGAGCCAGCGTTCGACCATCCAATACGACGGATAGATGGCCAGCAGCACCGCCAATCCCACCAAGATCACATATTCACGACTGAGCATGAGCATGATATCGGGGATTCGAGCACCGAGGACTTTGCGCACCCCGATCTCTTTCGTGCGTTGGGATGCCGAAAAACTCGCCAATCCGAACAGTCCGATACAACCCACAAACAAAGCCAGTACGGTGAACACGACAAAGAGCTTCCCTAATCGATCTTCCGTGGCGTACAGACTATCGAGCGCGTCATCCAGGAATTGGTACTCAAACGGCCGATGCGGCACGATGGCATTCCACTGTGATTCGATGTGGGCGAGCGCATCGCGTGGATCACCCGGACCCAGTTTCACAAGCAGGTAATTGAAATCGGATTCCGGGAAATACGCCAATGGTCCGATGGCTTCATGCATCGACAGATAGTGGAAATCTCGAACCACTCCGGTGATGACGCCCATGCGGCCTTCTGAAACCCCCATCCGCCGCCCTATCGCGTCTTCCGGTGTCAAACCCATCACCTTCACGGTCGATTCATTCACCACATACGAGTAATTCTCCATGTTCGTGTAGGCGGACCCGGCCAACAATTCATGACCCAGCGTGGCGATGACATCCGGGTCTGCGGCCACGCCTTGAATCTGGACAAATCCTCCAACCGGCACATCCAGGCCGTCGGCGATGAGTCCGTATGTGCCGAGTTGGAACCCTGGCAACGAGTTCATCGCCGTAACCGAGCGTACTCCGGAGTGCATCGACATCGCACTCTTCAATGTGGGCCAGACTTTTCGCACATTCGGATCGCCGATCGGAAGAGTGAGGATGGATGTGGCATCGAAACCAAGATCTTTCTCCTTCATGAACTCAAGTTGCTGATACACCGCCACCGATCCGACCGTCAGAATGATGGATATGGTGAATTGCGAAATCACCAAGATCTGGCGAAACCGCGTGCCCCCGATATGGGAAGGCATCGTCCCTTTCAAGACCAACACCGGATCGAAACGCGACAAGACAAAGGCCGGATAGCCACCCGAAACGATGGTCACAATCATTGCAAGGACGATGCTGAAACCGATTAGCCAGGGTCGCTGCCAAATGCCACCGGAAACATCAATCCCGCTGACTTGCATAAACAAGGGTGTTCCCAGTTCGACCAGAAGGAGTCCGAACAGGATGGATATCCCACAGATCAGAGATGCTTCCACATAAAACTGGGTCACCAGATCTTTGAACGTGGCGCCATTCGACTTGCGGATGCCCACTTCCTTCGCTCGACGGGTGGCCCGGGCTGTGGCCAGATTCATGTAATTGATGCTCGCGATGAGCAGAAGCAACACGCCGATGGCCGTGAAAACCCGGATGTAGGTTTGCGCGCCTTCGAATCGGAGTCGGATGTCCGTGAGCGGCATCACCACCGGAACCATGCGCTCCCAAATCGAGGTCTCGCCCCGAACCCGTTCCATCATCGCATCGACATCCTTTTGCAACGTCATCACATCCGTACCCGGAACCGTTCTCACATAGGTGTCGAAATTCGCGGAGCTCCACCAATCGCGGGTCGCCCAAGTGGTGGATGTGAATGATGCGAGAATATCGAGTTTCAGATGGGATGTGGATGGCAATGGTTTCAGGACGCCGGTCACTTCGAAATCGAGTCCGGAATCGGTGCGGATGGTTTTGCCCAAGGCCTCCTCATCACCGAAATATCGTTTCGCATGGTCATGACTCAGAACCACGGTTTGTGGCCTTATCAGAGCTGATTCGGAGTTTCCAGAGGCCAACTCGAGTCCGAACACACGAAATATCGTTGAATCGGCATATATAAAATTCGGTTCATCGAACAAGTTCTCCCCCACACGAACGGCCACGGGTGAGAAGATGCCGACCTGATACAGCCTTGCGACTGACATCACCGATGGCAAATCCCGAGCCATGCGCGGTGCCATCGCCACAGGGGTTACCACGATCTCATCATTCAGCTGGATCCGGAAAATGGTCTCGGAGTCCGGAAAATGCCGGTCGTACGACCGTTCGTGCTGAACATACATCGCGATCATCACACATACGGCCATGCTCACCGACAATCCGGTGATCGTGATGGCATGGTAGCCGAATTGGCGACGCAATTGGCGGATGGCGATGATGAGATACGACATGATTTATTCGTTTCGCAAGGTTTCGGCGGGATTCGCGAGCGCGGCTTTCACGCTTTGACCACTCACCGTGAGCCAGGAAATAAGCAAGGCTGCAAAGCCGGCGATGAACAGCGTAAGGCCGGACACCTCGATGCGATACGTGAAATCATTCAGCCAGCCCGACATCACCCACCATGAAACCGGCAATGCGATGCCGATCGATATCAGCACCAGAACCGTGAATTCGCGCGTCAATTTCATCACCAGTTCCGATACGCTGGCGCCCAACACTTTTCGAACGCTGATTTCCTTCACGCGCTGTTCGGTCATGAACACCGACAACCCGAACAAGCCCAAGCACGATACCAAAACCGCGACACCACCGAACCAACTCGACAACGTGCCCACCATTTGCTCTTTTTGGTACAACTGCCCGACCCGCTCATCTTGAAAATGAAACGTGAACGGATACGACGGATTGAATTCCTTATACACCGCCTCGATTGCAGATAGGGTTTGTTGCATCGACGCCGATTCCAGACGAATGGCGGCCGCATAGGCATTCTCCGGCATGATGATCATCACCATCGGTTCCACAGTCGAATGCAAGGATGTGTAATTGAAATCTTTCACAACCCCGATCACCCGACGCTCCTCACCCCACGCGCTCACCATCATATCGATCGGATTGTCCACTCCCATCGCCCTGACCGACGCTTCGTTCAAGAGCATCACTTGTCCGGCATCGCCGAGTTCTTCCGAGAAATCACGACCGGCAACGAACTCGAATCCGGCGGTGGATGGAAGGTTCGCATCCACCGTGAACATCTCGAACAGGATGCGGACATCCTCCGCTTTGCCGGGCCAATTCACTCCCCAAGTGTTCGAATTGCGAGACACCATCGTGTTGTTGATCAATCCCGCATTGGCCACACCCGGAATCGCACTCACACGATCTCGAAACAGTTTTTTCTGATTTTCATCGCTCAGACTTCCTTCCAAGAACACGAACCCTAGCTGATCTTTCTCATAACCGAGTTTTTGGGTCGACATATGATCCACTTGCTGATAAATCACCATCATGCCGACGAGCAGAAAAATGCTGATGGAAAATTGCAAGACCACCAATCCTTTGCGGATGAGCAATCCCGATAAGGTATGATGGATGACGCCCTTCAAGGCCACGACCGCATCATGCGATGACAGCACCAGCGCCGGGTACAGCCCCGCCAGGACCGAGGAAATCAGTTGTATGGCGCCCAAACCAAGCCACAACATCGGATCGGTGTAACTCAACCGCACGGTTTTATTGGTAAGCTCGTTGAATCCCGGCAACAACAATTCCACCAAGATCAAGGCCACGATCATCGCCACCAAACACATCAGAACCGCTTCTCCCATGAATTGAATGGCGAGATGTTTCCGGCTTGCGCCCAAGGACTTATGAACTCCGACTTCCTTCGCTCTTGTGGCCGACCGCGCCGTGCTCAGATTCATGAAATTGATGCAGGCGATGAGCATCACAAACGCCGCGATGATGACGAAAAGACGGATATTGTCGATGGGTCCACCAATGACCACCTTGTTCGCGAACCGGCTATACAGATAGGTGTCTGTGAAGGGCTGGAGAAACACATCCACCTGCGATCCCGGTGCTTTGATTCGGATGAAATCGACTAGTCGCTCGCTTAGGGCCTCGCCATCGGTATTCGGATGCAACTTCACGAACGAATACGGGCCATTATTACCCCACTCCGACAACCATGCGTTCTCCTTTGCAAAATCATCGAATGGCAGAAGAAATTCAAACTGGATGGTGGATTGACTTGGGATGTTGTCAAGCACTGCCGTGACCCGATGTGGCGTGGTTTCGTTGACGAGGATCATTTGTCCGACGGCATTGCCTTCGGGAAAAAGAGCATCGGCCATGTTTTTTGTCAATACCACCGTGTTCGGTTCGATGAGAGCCGTGACCGCATCCCCTTCCACGAACGTGAAACCGAACACATTCAAAAAGTCGTGATCGGCATAAATTCCATCGCGACGGATCGCCGACGGACCTGTGCCGAACAAGCGTTGCTGTTCCCAGGTGAACACGGTCGCATGCTGCACTTCCGGAATCTCATTGCGAAACGCCTCCGCAAGCAATCCCGGCGTGCTGGATGTCGTGAACACCACATCATTCGAATAGAGCTGATGTTCTTTCACCTGCCAGATCCGATCCACATCCGCGTGAAACTGATTGATGCTCAACTCATCTTGAACCCACAGGAAAATGAACAGCGCGCAGGTGAGTCCGACCGCTAGACCCGTAATGTTGATGAACGTGAAGCCTTTGTGCTTCAATAGATTCCGAAACGTGGTTTTCAGCCAGATTGAGAACATTTTATTCGTAGCGTAGAGATTCGATGGGATTGGCGCGGGATGAGGTATAGGTCGTATAGCCGACCGTAATCGCCGCGATGAGCACAGACAGCAGAGCCCCGCTCAGCAGCACGGCCGGACCAACCTCAATCCGGTAGGTGAAATTCTCGAGCCAAAGGCGCATCAACCACCACGAGATCGGAGCGGCGATCACGAACGACACGACGAGCAAGGTTCCGAAATCGCGCACGAACATCATAATGATGGTTCTGCTTTCGGCACCCATCACCTTGCGGATTCCGATTTCTTTGGTGCGTTGCACCGCGATATGGCTCACCAATCCGAACAACCCCAAGCTCCCGATCAGAATCGTGAGTATGGTGAAGATGTTCATCAGTCGAGCAGCGGCTTCCTCCGCTTCGTAAAAATCAGCGATGGATTCGTCCAGGAACTGATACTCGTAAATCCGATCGGGGAACGCCTCTGTCCACGCCTGTTCCAATATGGCCAGTGACCGTTGACGTTGCGCCATATCGATCCGGACCGCCAGCAGGAAATAATCCGAGCGCGTCATGAGCATCACCGGACCGATGGGGTTATGAAGGGATGTGGTGTTGAAATCCCGCATCACGCCTTGAATCGGCATGTCGCGACCCATGGTTCGGATGGGAGTTCCAATCGCAGCTTGAATATCATCTGCCAGGTTCATCGATTGCAGAAATTGCTCATTCACGATCAGTCCGTTCAGACTATCCACGTCACCGAAATTCGAACCCGCCAATAATGTGACACCATAGGTGGAGATGAAACGGTTATCGGTGGATTTAAACTGCGTGCGGGTCCGGACGGGTTCTTCGCCTTCGATAACACGTTGTGCGATGGTGTTCCATGTCCCGTTTGATGCCGCGCCGGTATTTGAAAACGTGAAATCTAGGATGGACGGATCCGAGCGAAGCGAGGCTCTGAGTCGGTCGATGGTTGCGGCGTCTCGACTCGGAATGGAAGTCTGAACCACGGCTTCCCGATCGAAGCCCAAATCCGCGTTCCGAAAATACTCCATCTGCGAGCGGATGGTGAGTGTTGCGATGATCAGGATTTGCGTGATGAAGAATTGCGACACCACCAAACTCTTGCGCAATGTGATACCACGCTCCGATTTCATTTTCAACGAATGTTTCAAGGCATCGATCGGCTGAAAGCTGGACAGAACAAACGCGGGATATAGGCCGGCGACGAGCGTCACCACGATCAACAACACAAGCAGAAAAATCAGGATGGATGCGTCCGAAAACAGGTCCGTTCCGAACGGACGATTTAGAATCTCTTGCATCATCGGCAACGACAATTCAGTGAGCACCAAAGCAAGTAAGAACGAAATAAAGGTGATGAGGGCCGTTTCGCCCATGTATTGGGCGATCAACTGACCGCGACTGCTTCCCATCACTTTCCGCAATCCCACTTCCTTCGCACGGTTCACCGCCAGAGCGGTGTTCAGATTCACGAAATTGATGCACGAAATGAGAATGAGCAAGAAGCCGACCAAGCTGAGTGAACCCAATTCCTGATAGGTGATCGTGCCGCCGAAAAACTGATCGAACTCATCGTTGAAATGAAGATCCGACAGCGGCTGAAGGTAACGGCGCACGGCTATGGCCTCTTCCTCCTCCATGTGTTTCAGGTTGAAATCGGCCAGGCGCGACTCTACATCCTCTTTCGACATCCCCACCGGCAGCTTCAGAAAATATTGGGTGTTGGATGAGGTGGAGTTCCAGCCCGGACGTCCTTCTTCATTCAGGAACGGCCTAAAGATGTTGAATCTCAGATCCGATTGTCGATTCCCATCGTCTACCACCCCGTTGATAATGGATGGCTCCCCATCAAACTGAATGGTTTTCCCCATCACATCGGTGGTATTGAAATACTTTTTGGCGATGGATTCGGACACCACGACCGAGTTTGGAATGCTAAGTGCCGACACCGGATCACCGGCGAGCCAGCGTCTTGGGAACATCTTGAAAAAGTCGGGCTCCACGAGCACCATTTCATCTCCTTCCTCGAAACGCACCATTTGGCCATCGTCGCGGATCACCGAAACCACTTGCGAGGTGAAGTTCTGATCCACCATGGATTGCGCTTCCAACTCGGGGAAATCCGTGCGAAACGCTGCTGCAAACGGATTCTGGATTCCGCTTTCGCTCCTCACTTCGTTGAACCGATCCACATTGGCCACCATGCGGTAGATGCGGTCGGCATCGGGCTCGGCATTGAAGCCCATGTCAAAGCGTACGACTAAGAATAGAATGAGCGCGCCGGTGATTCCGAACGACAATCCGGCGATATTGATGAATGCGAAGCCTTTGTGCTTCTTCAGATTCCGGATGATGGTCTTGAAAAAATGATTATTCATGTCGTAATGCTCGAATGGGATTGGCGATGGCCGATTTAAAGGCTTGACCACTAATGGTGAGGCTGGCGATACCCGAGGCCAGCACGCCGGCGATCAGAAATACGGTAGGCCCGATGTCGATATGATACGCGAAGGACGAGAGCCAATCCGACATCACAAACCAAGCCAACGGACACGCCACCAAAAAGGCGACCAAAACCAGTTTCATGAAATCAGAGGTGAGCAGCAGTATCACATCGCTCACCGTCGCGCCGAGCACTTTGCGTACTCCGATCTCATGGATTCGTTGTTCCGTTACAAACGCGGCCAATCCGAACAGGCCCAAGCACGCGATGAAGATGGCCAAAAACGCAAAGATGGTCATCACCTGTGAAAAACGGCTATCGTCTTGATACAAGTCATTGAACGTGTCGTCTAGAAACACATAACTGAAGGGATATTCTGGATTGATCTCCTTCCAAATCTCTTCAATGCCGGTCACAGTGGAAGGGATGTTGCCTGCTGCGATTTTCAGTGTTATCACAAACGCCTGATTCGGATTGTAACTGATGAATAGCGGCTCGATCTGTTCGCGCACGGACTTAAAATGAAAATCCTTCACGACACCAACCACTTGGCGTCGAGTGGGGTTGTCGACGGGACCTGTCACGATTTCCTTTCCGATCGGGTCATCCCATCCCAAAGCTGCGACTGCGGTTTCATTCAACAGAACCGCCGATGCTTGATCGGTACCGAACGATTCCGAGAAATTGCGTCCTTCGGCCATTTTCACACCCAGAGTGGGGATGAAGCCGTCGTCGATCGTCATCGCGCTCATGATCCAGATGTCGTCGTCGGTGAATCCTTCCGGACGAATCAAATTCCGCCCGATGCCCAATCCCATGACTGTACTGGATCGGCCGACCGATATCACGCCGGGTAGATCCAGCAACCGATCGCGTAAGATGGCTTGACGCGAGTTCAACTCATTCGAATTCAAGGACAGCGTGATCACATGATCGCGTTGATACCCTTGATCCAGATTCCGAACATACTCCAATTGACGGGACACGAGCATCGTCCCGATGATCATCACGATGGAAACAGAAAATTGGGAAATCACCAGCACCTTCCTCAGGGTTTTCCCTTTGGATGTGCCGGTGAATTCCCCTTTCAACACGGTTATCGGTTGAAAGGATGAGAGGACAAAGGCCGGATACGACCCTGCCAATAGCGCAACTACCAGCGCAAATGCGACCAATACCCCAAATGTCGCAACAGATGAGAAGAGCGGGAAATCGAGAGAGGTATTTAAGAGAGAATTAAGTTGAGGAATCGAAAGTTCGACCAGTACCGCCGCGATCATCATCGATATGAACGTGAGTGCGACCGATTCAGTAAGATGCTGACGGATGAGTTCGGCCCGAAACGCGCCCATCACTTTTCGCAGTCCGGTTTCCTTGGCCCGCTCCGATGACCGGGCCGTGGACAGATTCATGAAATTGAAGCAAGCGATCAGCAGGATGAACATGCCAACCGCGCCCAAAATCCGGATATAACGGATGTCGCTTTTCAGGGTCAGATCATCAAAAATGATGTCGCTCGAATACATCCGCATGTCCAACACCGGCTGCAGCGAAAAGGTGAAATTTTCCCGGACGTCGTTGCGCCGCACCAAGGGCTCCATTTTCGCAATCACCGAATCGGAATTCACTCCTTCATTCAATCGGATGTAGGTGCTCAGCGAAATCGACCCCCAAGAGGTAAGAAAATTTTGGAAACCGACATTGTCTTCAGACGGAATCAAGGATTGAAGCACGTCGAACGTGAAGTGGGTGTTCGCTGGAACATCCTTCATCCATCCGGTGATTTCAAAAGATTGGTTGTTTCCACCGATGAGTGTTTTCCCGATGACATCGGTAGTACCAAACACGCGCTTCGCAAAGGATTCCGTGACGACCAATACTTGCGGACGCTTCAATGCCGTGGCGGTGTCGCCTTGCTCCAATTCGAATCCGAACACATCGAAAATGGATGATTCGGCCAATAGGGTCTGGTTGCTGTAGTAGGACCTGTCCCCATCCCGATACAACACCTCACCTTGGTTGATCAATCGAAGCGAGGCGTCGACCTCGGGAAATTCGGCGAGCATGGCCGGACCGATGGCAGGAAGGGTGACACCGACCTGATTGCTCGTAAGTCCGAGTGCTTTGTCGATGGTGAGAACGCGATAAAGGCGGTCGGCTTGGGGAAGATGCGTGTCGAACGAGAGTTCGTGCCGAACAAACAGGAAAATTAGAATCGCGGATGCCAGGCCGATAGCCAAACCCGTCACATTGATGAATGCGAAAACAGGTTTCCGAATGAGATTGCGAATCAAAAGCCGGAGATGGTTTGCGAGCA
>CAYPOI010000076.1:11445-12518 GCA_964412365.1 uncultured Chitinophagales bacterium
TTGGCAAACTTCAAAGAACATGCCAAGCGGGATGGAGCGAGAATTAGCCCCGAGATTGTCCGATTCTGTTCGAAAAGGTGTTCGGATTCGGACAGTAAAACAAGTTGATCAAGTGCTCAAGTACTCAAGAAGAACAGGTACTCAAGTATTACAAGTACTCAAGGAAGAACACGTGCTCAAGCCAGACTCTTCACTTGAGTACCTGAGTACTTGATTAGCTTGTCACCCCAGCACCACGAAATCCACAATCCCCAATGTTTCCCGACGCTCGATCTGAAAACCGCAGCGATTGAAAAGTGCCTCCGCCTCGCTCTTCGTCCAAAACGAAATCCCTCCCAACTCGGCGGACTTCTGAGCCACTCGCCCCGCGAAACTTTCCGCCTTCAACAGATACATCATGAAGAGTTTTCCATTGGTCTTCAGAACGCGTCGGCATTCATAGAGCACCTTGGCCGCATCGTGCAGCTCATTGAGCGTTCCGCCCATGGCCAGCTTGTCGAAGCTCGCATTGAAGTACGGCATGTCCGACGCGTCGGCGCGCACCAAGTACATATCCAACGCATCGCTCAACGCTCGTTGGCGCGCTTCCTTCATCATCGCCCGTGACATGTCCACGGCCACCACATTCGCATCCGGCGCTGCTTTGGCCAGCGCACGCGCATAGACGGCAGACGAACATCCCACATCCATCACCCAGTCGCCAGATTTCGGGTCGAGCCAATCCACCAAGCGCTTGGTCTCATCCTCGATGCTGAATTCTTGTCCGGACAAAATCCCGATCGACTTCACCCGCCAGGTGTCTTCATACAAACTCGCCGTGAACGGAATGAAATTCGTGTTCTGCGCCATCGTGGTGCGCACATCCCGCTTCCCTAAGGCATCGATGATGTTATCCGCAACCCGGATCTCGGTCCCATCCCCCTGCGTGAACACGGCGTTATACTTCTTGGCGAGGTTCTTAGCCTCGGCTGGGATCTGGATTTTCTTAGTTCCATCCTCGGAGCGTAATATCATGATTTACTGGGTAAGGGGTAATTGGGTAAGGGGGGAATAAGATTGACGAAAAGATGAAG
>CAYPOI010000077.1:0-12516 GCA_964412365.1 uncultured Chitinophagales bacterium
GTAGGCGAAAATCAGCACGCAATACTGCGCCACTTGGGTGTACGTGATGCCTTTCATGCCGCCCATCACCGCATAAAGGAACACGATGATCATGCCTACAAATACGCCCGATTCGATGTCCACATTCAGGAAACGGGAGAAGACGATGCCCACGCCACGCATTTGTCCGGCCACGTAGGTGAAGCTGATGAACAAGGCGCATAAGACAGCCACCATTCGCGCGGTTTGGGAGTAGTATCGGTCTCCCACGAACGCTGGAACGGTGAATTTGCCGAACTTACGTAGGTAGGGAGCCAACAGAAGTGCCAGAAGCACGTAGCCGCCTGTCCATCCCATCAGGTAGACGGCGCCATCGCGACCCATGAAGGAGATGAGTCCGGCCATGGAAATGAAGGAGGCGGCCGACATCCAGTCCGCCGCCGTCGCCATTCCGTTCGCTAGTGGGGAAACGCCGCCACCGGCCACATAGAACTCGTGCGTGCTGCCGGCGCGCGACCAGATGGCAATGCCGATGTACAGAGCGAACGTGAGTCCGACAATCAAAAACGTCCAGAATTGAATATCCAAACCTATTCCTCGTGAAGGTCAAAGGATTTGTCCAAGCGGTTCATCAGCCACACATACACGAAAATGAGTATGACGAACACATAGATGGAGCCCTGCTGGGCGAACCAAAACCCCAATTTGAAGCCGAAAAATCGGAATTGGTCGAGCCAATCGACGAACAGGATTCCCGCTCCGAACGAGACAAGAAACCAAATCCCCAACAGGATGAACAAATATCGTAGGTTGATCTTCCAATACGCCGTTGCGTGCGCTTGTTTATCTGACATGATTCAGGACTTCATCTACATTTTTGGGCGACCCGATGAAGATGGGAGTTGTCTGATGAATTTGCAAGGGCTGAATCTCGAGTATGCGCATCGACCCGTTCGAGGCTTTGCCTCCAGCTTGCTCCACCACGAAGGAAAGTGGATTGCATTTGTACATGAGGTGGAGTTTGCCACGTGGGAAGCGATGATCGGCCGGATAGGCGAACAAGCCGCCTTCCATGAGGATCCGATGGATGTCGGCCACGATCGATCCTCCATAACGGAACGAGTACTCTTGCTCGGTGACATATTCCAAGTAGGCTCGCGGACCTGCATCCCAGTACGCCATCAAACCGGTGTTCATGCTGAACGCCTTTTTGAAGGATGGAATGCGCACATTTTCTGAGGAAAGAATAAATTCGCCGATGCCGGGATCCATTGTGAAAAAATGGACGCCCGTGCCTTCGGTGGTGAACACGAGCATGGTGCTGGTTCCGTACAGCACATAGCCGCCGACCACCTGCTTGTAGCCGGGCTGAAGGGCTTCGCGTGGATCGGCGATGGCGTCGCGCGGCGATTGGCGTCGAAAGACGGAGAATGTGGTGGCGACCGAGGCGTTGAATTCGATGTTCGGCGTTCCGTCGAGCGGATCGATCACCACGATGTATTTGCCATCGGCCGTGGTGAGGCGTTCGGCTTCACTCCCTTCCGCGTCGGTGATCATCAAGCAGGAGGTGGGCGTGCGGCTCAGGGCGATGTGCATCTGATCGGAGGCGAACGTCTCCAAGCGTTTCATCTTCGCACTGGCCGTTTCCCGGATCCGTCTCACATCATGCAAATCTTTGATGGAGCTCTGATTGATCTCCCGGGCGATAAACTTGCACGCCAGGGTGATGTCGAGCAGCAGATGCGTGAGATCCCCCGAAGCCTGAGGAAACCGCGATTGGGTTTTGATGATGTGTTCTTCGAGGGTGATCACGTTTGAAGAGATGAAATGACGAAAAGATGAACATTACATGATGAAGGGAATATACTAAGCACGACTTCATCCCCTTCATCTTTTCATCTCTTCATCGTTTCATCATTCAAAGTCAATCTTTAACAACCACGATCCTGGACATCGCCTGTTCCTTCGTGATCGCCCGACGATCATAATCCGCCAACACTTGTTTGGGAACTGTGAAGGTGATGGAATTCGGCAAGGCTTCGGATGGACGGTCGTTCGTGATGCGAACCATCAATGTTTGTCCGGCTGGAAGGCTGCTCAATGTGCGACCATAATCCAGAATCGCATCTTTCAGATTGGTTTCGAGCGCATCGAACGCGGCTTTGACGTCTGCCGCCGATTGGCGGCGCATCACATGGATTCGATTCAGATTGTCGCGCATGGCAGTGGCTTCAACGCGGATCGCTTCAATGCTCTCGGTGAATTCCTGGCCTTGAATCGAACGCATCGAATCGAGTCTGTGAATTTCGATTTCAGGAATGGGCATGTCTTCCATCGAAAACACGAAATTGGAAGGTGCGGTGCCGGCTGCAGTTGCGGCCAAGTTGTATACGCCGGGGATGGATCCTGATCGCAACGAACCCGATACGAGCATGCCATATCCCGGGAGACTGCTGGCAGATACGTTTCGAAGGGTAAAGGTCTTGGATGTGTCGGCATTCACGACGGTCTCCAGCACTTTTGCAAACACTTCGGAATCAGGTGATGAACTCATGTCTTGTGAGCGGATTCGACTCATGAACACGTCTTCGGTCAGTTTTCCGCTTCGGCGGTCGGTCACATCCCGTTTCGTGATTGAAAGAATGGTTCGTTTGGATGTGACTCGGCTCGTGTAACTCACCGAGATGGTTTCCTCGGGCGACATGCCACTAATCAAATCTCCGTAGTCGTTAAAGTAGCGCTTGATAAGTGCGTCAATATCCACGCCAGCGACTTGAGTACCCAACGCTCGGATGGATAGATGACGATATGACAGTTCCATCATTACCCCATAACCGGGGATATGGGAACCTTTGACCAATGTGGCGGATGCGCCATTCTGACGAAGCAATTCGGTCAGGATGTTTTCGGAAATGGAGAGGTCGAGCCTCATTTTCGGATCCACTTCCACATTGAATAAAAAGATGAGAAGAGCGAGTGTGTGTAACATGAGAGGATTTAATTTTGGGTTGCGTAGGATATCTGGCTCAGCAGGTCAAGCATGGCCAGGTTGGACCGATAAAGGTGCTCATCGGTCCGGGCTTTGAGGTCCTCGATTTCATACTGGATGAGTTGATAATCGAGGCCTCGCCGTGTTTCGGTCAGGGTCACATAATCTTGAATGAGGGTGTTGATGGCGACAAGCTGCTCTTGCTGCATTTTCTCGATCATTTCGGGTGTCACGGCGGGTTCCGTGATTGGTTCTGGCTGTGGTTCGACCACGACGGCAGCGACCTCTTTATATTGAACCAATCCGAATGACACACTCCATCCCCCATCCGGCGAATACTGAATTTGGATGCCGAAGGAGAACGTGATGATGAAAATGACGCATGCCGCGATAGCACCGTATGGGATGTGGCGTTTGGCAGGAATCCTCACCGGAATATGATCAGCCGAATGCATCGGCATCGCCGCGAGCGACACGCTCATCGACCGGAGTGTGGTCACCTCGGCCTGGCAATCGGCGCAGGACGCGATATGGGTATCCCATTCAGTGGGCACACCATAGGCGGCGTCGATCAGGATGTGGGGTTCAGGACAGTGTTTCATAACGTAGGTTGGAAAAATGTGGGTTGGTCGTGACCAACGTGTTGAGGGCTTTCAAGCCGTAATACAATCTAGATTTCACGGTATTGACGGGTTGATCGAGCACCTCGGCGATCTCGGCGAAGCTGAGTTGATGCAATTCCTTCATCACAACCACTTCGCGCTGCTCGACGGGGATCCGTTGCAACGCGGCTTCCAAGAGTTGATTCATACTGTTTTGCTCGGCTTGGTTCACATCCGTCATCCCCATCGCCGCTTCATCCATCACATCCACGCGCCGCATGATCTTGCGATGTTTCGATTTGAGCTCGTCTAGACACATGTTGCGGGTGATCTGAATCAGCCAAGCCGGAAATCCATCGACATTCCGAAGTGTGTGCAATTTGTTGAACACCTTGATGAACACGCGCTGGGTGACATCATGGGCGTCATCCGCATTGCCCACGAGTCGGTAGGCGAGCGAATACACCACGTCGCGCCGACGGCGCATCAGGATGCCGAAGGAGGCGTCGTGGCCTTCGAGAAAAGATTGGATGAGGTCAGTGTCTGTCATCGTCATGGGTCTAAGACGACGCGAATCCGCAAATCGATTTAAGCGGATGGAATGATATTTCGACGCTTGAGCTCAGCCAAGATGCGCTCGGTCATGTCGCTGCGGAATTGGAACTCCATGCGGATGTCCAGCACATAGGCTTTCACACGGAATTTGAGAAGGTCGCGTGGGCCGATGGTTTCGCTATACACATGCACCGCGATCGGTTTTTTCAGATACACGTACCGTGATGTGGCTGCGGCTCGCTTGCAGATGGTGATGACATCCACCTGATCCACAGAAATCGGCAAGTGGATTTCAGCCACCACTTGGCAATCCAACGCACTTGAATTGGAATTCGAAACGGCTCGATTCATCAGCTCCCCGTTTGGAATCGACACCACCGAATCATCATCGGTGACAATGCTCGTCGACCGCAATCCGATCTCGAGCACTTCGCCATAATCATCATCCACAGCGATCTTGTCTCCCACCTGGAACGGCTTGTCGAGGATGATCATGATGCCGCCAAAAATGTTCTTGAGAATATCCTGCGAGGCAAAGCCGACCGCAATGCCGATGGAAGCGGACACCGTGATGATCGTTTCGATCGGTGGATTGAATATCCATGCAATAATGATGTAGATGCCCATCCCCCAACCCAACACTTTCACAATCGGGATGATCCGCTTGATGAGCAATCGTTTGCTGTTGAACCGTTCGGCCAAGGTGTTCAAAATTCCGGTCACGAAATGGATGCTGAACCAAATCAAGACCAACGCGATGATCGCCATCAAAAAATTGGAGACGGTGAGAATTTGCGGAAGTTCCATATCAATGAAGGATGTTTTTGGATTGCAGTACAATGGTCATAGGTCGCAAGAGAACTGTATTCAGTGAATACCGACCCTCTTTTTCAATCAACATGCGACGCACGTGCAAACGGGTGAGCGTGAGTCGGCAATCGGCTTCCGAGCGATTCTGGTTCACCGCCAGTTCACTCACATTGATGTTCTCATGTTGAAGGATGGATGCCAGCGCGAACAGATCATCCAGCAAAAAGGTGTCTCCGATTTCTGTCAGGTCTTTCGAAAACGGGGTGATGGTGAACGTATCCACATTCACATCCCGAATGGAGCGCAGCCAGAACAGCATCGCGATGGTGATGTTGCCATGGCTCCATTTCGTCAGTTCCTTGAAATACTCGGTTTCCAAATACGCCTGTCGTGCTTCCTCATCATCAATCAGTTTCTTATAGGCTCGACTGCGTTTCACCGAATCACTTGGCGTGAACACGGCTTGATATCCGCTTACCCGGTGACGTGTCATGATCGCTTCACGGATGTCGGACGAACTCATTCGGTCGGTGGACATCACATGCGTGAAATTCCCCGACAATTGCATCACATCATCCAGATAATTCCATGAATAGCGGGTGCAGGTGATGACCCAAAAAATGGATTGACCGGTTTGCGTCAGGAACAGCATGAACCGTTCCATCGCCTCAAACCCGTTCATATGACGCAAGAACAGGTTATGCAACCCTTCAAAAATCACGATCTGACGTGGTAATGAGTGAATATGCGCGACCACATCGTCCATGGTCTTCGCATCCTTGCAATCGAATTCCGCTTTTAGCAAGTCGGTCAGATCCGATTCCGTCCACATGGTGGAGGTGATCATGAAGCGGCGTACCGGCTCATCTTTCATCGTGGTGCTGGTCAACGCATCGAGCAATGATGTCTTTCCGCTTCCTTGCTCACCAATCAGCACCACATTCGAAAACTGCTTCTTCACCCAACGCGAGCGAGAGTCGGCGATCGAGGTCATCATCCCCTCACGACCCTTGAGATAGCGCGCATCAGTGACCGGTTGAAAGCTGAACAGGGTCCGATAGATCAATGGAAGCTCGTTCAACCTCACATCCGTCTCATTCAGATAATCGCTGGCGCGGGTTCGGGCGACGGGCACATCCAATTCCGCGATTCGATACCCCAGAAACGCGCGGATGGGATTGACCACCAAATTCACTTTGATCATCGCGAATCGATATCGGATCAAGGTTGCATCCACGAATCGTGACCAACCTGCGATGATCGAATGCTTCGCGGATGTGGCCTGGCGCCGGCGTTTCAGATCCGTATTCAGCGAATGAATGGCATCATATCGTTCATTTCGAGCGCATTCCGATAACAGATCGGTGTACGTGGTGATATCGGCTTGCGCATTCTCGAGCACTTTTGCCAAGCGAACCCGATAATTTTCGGTCAATTCTTGAACCCGTTGCGCCGCCCGTTCGAGTCCTTCTTTGATGATGGTGTCGCGATCGGCCGCTTCCGCATGCTTTCCGGCATTCAGATTCACTTCCACGATTTCACGGATGTCCGTGGCTTTCTTAAGCAAGCGCTCGAACTGCTGGTTCATCTCCTCCGACACTTGGCGGAGCAATCGGAACAATCCGTTTTGCAAGACCGATTCCACTTCGTGATGCAGCTCGAACGACTCACGTGGAATGGGCTCGGTTCCGAAATCCGATTCTTTGTGCCAAACGTCGTGAGGCAACGATTCCAGCGCCATCGAATAAAACGTGATGAGCTCCTGTATCCCTTGTTGCTCCAAAAACACTTTGCGTCGCTCGGTCAAGGCATCCACCAGATCCCGGGAGATCATCACATCCAATTCGGCTGCGAGCTCGTCGGTATCGGAATCAACATGAGCCTCCGCCTTGATTAAAATCTTCTTGTACAGATTCAGAGCCGGCTTGCGGAACACTTGTTCCGCTTCTTTCCACCGGGTCGACATCTGATCAAAGCGGCTTTGCATCACCCCAACCAGCTCATCGACCAAGGCCGCGGTTTTCAGACTGCGTTCCTTATGCGACAGCTCGGTGTTCCATGCGACATGCGTCTCCTCCAAGGCCACATACGCCGAGGCGAGTCGGCGATCCGAAACCTTCCAAAAGCCCATGTGCCAGGTATCGGCCTTGCGCAGGCGTTCCTCCCAAATCGGTTCCAACTCGTGTTCCACGCGTTCGCGGAAGAGGGCCCCGAAATCCGCCTCGCCCCCATCCCGCCACGACAATCCGATATCCGCGACGGATTCCTCGCACACACTCACCATTGCCAACTCCAAGGCTCGCGGCAACTCTTCGTCGACGGGCATGCCATGTTGACGAATCGTGTCCACTTCAATCTGAATCTGATCCCGTTTGGATGTGCGATGTGCGGCGATATTGGTTTCCACGCGTGCCACCCATTGGTCGTACAGGGGACGCATCTGCTCCAATCTGTCTTTCTTCGATGGTTTCATGGCGTCAATATAACCTAAGACGGCGCACTTTTCGTATCTTCAAGACCGTTATGATGACACCAAAGCTTAACGGGTTTCTTTGAACGCACGCTTCCTATTTCTTTTTCTCTTGTTCCTCGGCGGATGGTTTTCCACATCCCTCGCGCAACCGTCACCTCTCCCCAACATCAGCATCGCCACCCGTTCCGACGGACTCGGTTATGTGATCCGCTTCCATCTCACATCCCCTGCGGATTCGTTCAAACTCATCCAACCGTCAGCCGATTTGATCCAAGTCGCGGTCTATAAAAAGGGTGTGATCTCCCGTGTGGTGAAAACGCCTGTCGTGCAAGCCCCATTCACCCGCATCGGCCTGAATGATGTTCCCAACGGCGTGGGCGTCGACATCCGGCTTCAAGCCAACCAGTTCTTTATCGCAAGAGCGTATCCCGATGCAAATGGGCGCCATCTCTTGGTCGGTCTCACAAAAGCCACATCCCGCGAAATGTCCATCCTCACCGCTGGAATGCCGGCCATCGATTGGATCGCCGCCACGACACCGGTTCGGGTTGAAATCGACGATGTGATGGTGGCCGACAGCACGGATGCGGTCGACGACATCATTGTAGACACCATTCCCGCAGCACCTGTCGTCATCCCGCGTCCGGCAAACGCCTATGATGGCAAAATCCATACGATCGTGATCGATCCGGGCCATGGCGGACACGATCCCGGCGCCATCGGTCCGCGCGGAACCCGCGAGAAAGATGTCGTCTTGAAAGTCTCTCTTTTGCTCGGCGAGATGATCAAGCAACGCATGCCGGATGTGAACATCGTCTATACCCGCAGCGACGACCGATTCATCAATTTGTACGAGCGCGGACGCATCGCCAACCGCGCGAAAGGCGATCTGTTCATTTCGGTGCATGCCAACTCTCATCGCACATCGCAACCCAATGGCGCGGAAGTGTTCTTCTTGGGGATGGCTCGAACCGATGAAGCCCTTGAAGTGATGATGAAGGAAAACAGTGTGATCGCTTTGGAAGATCCCGCGACACGCACACGTGAACTGTCGGACGAGGAAATCATTTTATACGAGCTTACCAATACCGCTTATATCGCCAACAGCCAATATTTCGCGGCGCAAATCGACGGGCAGTTCAAGTCGACCGCGCAACGACGCTCTCGGGGCGTAAAACAAGCCGGTTTCATTGTTCTCTACCACGCATCGATGCCGTCAGTGTTGGTTGAACTCGGCTTCTTGTCCAACCCGGCCGAAGAACAATATTTGCGAAGCGCGAATGGCCAAAAAGCCATGGCTGAATCCATCTTCCAGGGCATACAGAATTACCGCAAACAGATGGAGCGCTGATGAAGCCTTTCGTGATCGGTGTGGCCGGTGGCAGCGGCTCCGGGAAAACCACGGTCGTGCGACATATCATCGAACGTGTCGGGCCGGTGAATCTGACGCTCATCCAGCACGATTCGTACTACCGCGACATGCAGGAACTGCCGTTTTCCGAGCGTGTGAAACAGAATTTCGATCACCCCGCCTCCCTTGAAACCGACTTGATGGTGTCGCACCTCAAAAGCCTGCTTGAGGGACAGAACGTGGACATTCCGGTCTATGATTTCTCCGCGCATGTACGGGCCGATTATGTCTTGAAAGCCACGCCCCGACCCGTGATCTTGGTCGATGGCATCCTCATTTTTTTCGAGAAGGAACTGCGCGATCTGATGGATATGCGCATTTTTGTGGATACCGATGCGGATGTGCGCCTGCTACGCCGCCTCAAGCGCGATCTGATCGAACGCGGACGCACCATCGAAAGCGTGATCGATCAATATGAGAGCTTCGTGCGACCCATGCACCTCGAATTCGTGGAACCGACCAAGCGCTATGCCGACATCATCATTCCCAATGGCGGTGAAAACGTGGCTGCGCTGGACATGCTCGATGCCCTCATCACACGGAAAGTCAGCGGGTAAGCGCCCTCAATCCGTCGAACATCAGGTCTTGCTTCACCTGTCCGATCGATGATAACAGAGCGGCATCGTTTCCCGTCACCATCACGACCGCTTCTGGCGCGAAGGCATGCAATTGCCGCACATGATGCGTGATGCCCGCCACCCATGACTCCAATAATCCGGCTTTCAGTGCATCAACCGTGCTTTTCGGCGGATAGGTGGATGAGAGTTCGCGAGGAACCTTGGGCAAGGCCGGCGCATGCGCGTTCAACCCGATTTCCAGAATCGCAAGACCCGGCATGATCACCCCGCCTTGAAACACACCGTTTGAATCCATCAAATCGATGGTCACCGCTGTGCCCGCATCCACCACAATCACGGCCTGATGCACCTCGTTCCATGCGCCATGACAGGCCACAAACCGATCCACGCCCAAGGTCTCGGGTGTGATATAATTCAATCGGGCGGGATGGATGTCGGTCCGGCGGAACCATCGGGTCTGAGGAAGCTGAGGAATCAGCGACTCAACCACGGTGCATCCGATGCTTGCCGTATTTTCCAGTAGCGCTTGAAGCGCCGGGATGTCGTGATGCTCGAAACTGGCCACCCTCTCCCATCCCGACTCAACAGCACGAGCGACTTTGATCCTCGTATTTCCGGCATCGAGATAGAACATGGTTGGGTGGTTTTGGGTAATTTGGCATAAAATACCATCCAAACATGATCCTCACCAAGAAAGTCGCCATCGTGACCGGCGCGAGTTCCGGAATCGGCCTCGCCATTTGTCACGCACTCATCCATAAAGGCGCCACCGTCTACGGTCTCGCACGGCGCGAAGACCGGCTAAAGCAGATCCATGAGGAATTGGGCGAGGCATTCATCCCCGTTGTAATGGATGTCACCGACCGTGATTCCTTGTTTGATTGGATCAAGAATACCTTTAACGAGTCCCGTCGGCCCGACATTCTGGTGAACAATGCCGGATTGGGTCATTTCGGTGGTGTGGATGCGCTGGATCCGAAGGACTGGGACACCATGCTCGGAGTGAACCTCACCGGCGTGTTCAATCTCACGCATGCGATCGTTCCGCATCTGAAATCCAATCCCGACATTACACATATTCTGAACATCGCGTCGGTCGCCGGACTGATCGGCAATGCGAACTTATCCGGCTACAATGCCACCAAATTCGGATTGAGAGGCTTCAGTGATGCGCTCATGAAAGAACTCCGCGAATTCGGAATCAAAGTGTCATGCTTATTTCCAGGTTCCACATCAACGGAATTTTCGAGCCGCAACCATCCGAACATGATGCGGGCCGAGGATGTGGCCACGGTTCTGATCAACGTCCTCGAAATGCCGGATAATTTCCTGATCGACGAAGTGGTGATGCGTCCGCTGAACCCAAAACCGCCCTCCGCATGAAATTTTGGGTTGTCTTTGGTTTATGGATGATTTTTTCCGCATGCGACCTTGAACGGCCGCCGCTGGAGGAGGACTTGTATGTGACACTTCTCACCGAGTCGATGCTGATCCAAGCCGCCTACAACGCCGAATACGACACCCTCATCACGCTAAATCTTTACCACGATGTGCTGAAGCATTACGACGTGACCCACGAGGACTTCGTGGAGAGCCACCGGATTTACCAACTCGACATCAAGGAACAAGAACGCCGACTCAGGCAAGTGATGGATGCGTTGACCTCGGAATCCAGCCGCCTTATGGCAAAGTGAATCGTCCGTCGGCCGTCTTGATCTTGTTTTCGCGCTGCATCAGCGACAGCACCGTCTTCAACAACTTCCGACTGATGCCCAACTCGTGCTCCAATTGCGCCAAGGTCTGCGGTTTCTTCAAGGCATCGAGCAGCTTTTTGACCAGCTTCGCATCCACGGCCGTGTCTTCGGATGCGGCCAAGCACCGATCGCAAAACCCGCATTTCTCCGGAACAGACGTTTCCCCGAAATACCGGCGGATGTAGGCCGTACGACAGGATCGGGTGTTCACATAACTTTCCATGAACCGCAATTTTTCCAGCAAGCGGTCGCGATGCCGTTCCACATCTTCCGGCGTCAGAGGCAATTGCTTCATGCGCGGATTCACGAGCAATATGGACCATAACCCTTCGCTGTGCTCATGGTTCAGAATCCCGTCCGATTCCAATACACGTAAGGATTTGATGAGCGCATTGTGCGTAAGTCCTGTTTTTTCGAGCATCCAAGCCTCTTCGCGCCATGAAATGGCATCGAGACTTTCCGGTCCCACCGTGCGGAACAGCGTATCCACAAAGTCTTTCTTCTTTTCATTGGGCTGCTGATCGATCCAGGCACGCAATGCGTCCAATCCGATATGAAAATGGATGCCGATCTGCGGCCGATCGGGCTGAGCTGCTTCGATGATGCCGAACTGTTGCAACGATTGCCAGCATAAGGCGACGGTCCTCACCGGAATCTTTCCTCGTTTCGCCACGGCCTCCACCGACACAAAACCTGGATCCTCCTGCTCTGATTCAATCGCCAGATTCAAGGTGTCGGCCGTCACATCATACACGGTTTGAAGATCGGCTTTCGTCGGATACCCTTGTTTGATGCGATTTCGAGCCTGCGTGGCATCGGATCGCTTCACAAGTAGGGTCGGATAACTGATGGCGCCATCACGTCCGGCCCTACCCGCTTCCTGGTAATACGCTTCCACGCTTCCGGGCATTTCGTAATGGATCACCCAGCGGCAATCCGGCTTGTCGATGCCCATTCCGAACGCGTTCGTGGCCACCACCACAGGCAACTTTCCGCTGATCCAATTCTGCTGGATGCGTTTGCGCTCATCGGATGGGAGTCCGGCATGATAGGGTTCGCACGCGATGCCCAGTTTCCGGATTTCGGACGCGATGTCGGTGCAGCCGCGACGTGTGCCGGCATAAACCAGTCCGGATCCTGTGGATTTCCGAACCATGAGCAACAAACGATCCATCTTCTGCTCGGTTTCGTCCACCCACCATTTCAGGTTGGGGCGACCAAATCCTTTAGCGACCACCACCGGGTCTTTGAACTCAAGGCTGTTCAGGATGTCGTCTTTGACCAGAGGCGTGGCGGTGGCCGTGAGCGCCATCCACTTGGCGTGGGGAATGAGGGGTTGAAGATTGGGGCGGATGCGTCGGTAGG
>CAYPOI010000078.1:0-12447 GCA_964412365.1 uncultured Chitinophagales bacterium
TCGATTTCTCCGGTCAGGGTGTTGAATTTTCCGCAACCACCACCTCCTATGGTCTTATTGTTGGAAAATCCCTTCCTTTGATTTCCGTGTATGCTTCGCTCGGACAAGAGAAAGCATTGACCGAAGTGGGCGTGCTGGGCCGCTACCCGCAAGTTGTGCCACGTATGCCAACCGCAGGTTCACCTGAGCAATGGCAAGTGACCGCGACCAGCAACAACCCGGTGAGCTTGGAGTTCGACAACGGAACCACCATGCGCGCTACCGTTGGTGCCAGCTTGAAATTGTTGTTCTTCCGTATCAATGCCGACTATTCCATGGGTGATTATCCAGTTGCCAGTGCCGGATTAGCGTTCACGCTTCGCTAAGCGTTGCTTATCCGAATGACCCAGAGGCCCGATGCGTTTCGTATCGGGCCTTTTTTATGCTTCCTGCTTTCTGCTTCCCGCATCCATCTTCTCAATGCGCATCCAACCAATTATCGGCCACTCCCACTTCGGCCTTCAGCGGCACGCCGATATCCATCGCCGCTTCCATCTCTTGCTTCACGATGACGGGAACGTGGTCCAATTCCGCATCCGCCACTTCAAACACCAATTCATCGTGCACTTGAAGCAGCATGCGTGAACGAAGTCCTTCCGCTTTGAAGCGCGCATCCAAACGGATCATGGCCAGCTTGATCAGATCCGCCGCCGTGCCTTGGATCGGCGTGTTGATGGCGGTTCTCTCGGCAAACTGACGCGCATTCACATTCGACGCGTTGATGTCTTTGATGTAACGCCGGCGTCCACCCAAGGTTTTCACATAGCCGTGGTCGCGTGCATACACGATGGTATCGTCCATGTATTTCCGGATGCTGGGGAACCGCTCGAAATAGGCTTCGATGATGGCTTTCCCTTCCGAATTGGATATCCCGAGTCGTCCCGCCAATCCAAACGCGCTCACGCCGTACGGAATCCCGAAATTCACTTCTTTGGCTTTGCGCCGCGCTTCACGGTCCACTTCCTCATCCGGCTGCAGATTGAAAATGGCACGAGCCGTGGCCGCGTGGATGTCTTCATCCCGAATGAACGCGTCTTTCATGTTCACATCCCCCGAAATCGCGGCGATCACGCGCAATTCGATCTGGGAATAATCCGCAGATAAGAGCTTGAATCCTTCTTCGGCGATGAACGCCTTGCGGATTTCCCGACCTTTTTCGGTTCGGATGGGGATGTTCTGCAAGTTCGGGTTGGATGAGGCCAAACGTCCTGTCGCGGCCACCGCCTGATTGAAACTGGTATGCACCCGTTGGTCGGATGCGAGCACTTGCTTGGGCAGGGAGTCGACATACGTGGACTTGAGCTTCGACAAGGACCTGAAATCCAAGATCAAGGATGGCAGCTTGTACTGAGTTGCCAATCCTTGAAGGACATCTTCGGATGTGGAAAATTGTCCGGTCGCCGTTTTCTTCCCACTCGGAATCCCCATTTTTTTGAACAGGATTTCCCCAAGTTGAGCCGGGGAATTCAGGTTGAACTGCGCTCCGGCTTCTTCAAAGATTTGGGTTTCAAGCGCGATCATATCCTGTCCCAATTCTCCGGAAAACGAATGCAATCGGTCCAGATCGATCTTGATTCCCCATGTTTCCATCTTCGCGAGGACCTCGATCAGTGGAAATTCGATGTCGTAAGCAATCGACATCAAGTCATCTTTTTCCAACAGAGGTAACAACCATTCATACAACCGGAAGGTGACCCAGGCATCTTCCGCGGCATAGGTGGCCACGTCTTCGATGGGAACTTCACGAAGGGATTTCTGTTGCCGTCCGCTGCCGATCAATTTTTCAATGGGGATGGGATCATATTCTAAGTACCGCCGCGAAAGAGCATCCATGCTCAGCTGCTGACCCGGGTCCACCAGATAGGCTGCGATCATGGTGTCGAAAATCCTTCCGGATGGATACAATCCATACCGATTCAGCACCATGATATCGTATTTCGCATTGTGCGCGACGTACAGCCGGTCCGGGTTCAGGAACAAGGGCTTCAGGAGCTCGCGTATGGCCGCATCTTCCGCCGATACATACCATGCCTCATTCCCACCCACGCAGAGCGATACGCCCAACATATCCGCTTCCAAGGCTTCGACCGCCGTTGTTTCGGTATCGAAACACAACACCGGGGCATTGACCAACTGAGAAACCAAGGTCTGAACTTCGCTTTCGGTGGTAAGTAAATGGTATTTCGAGGTCTCCGGATTATGGCTGGCCCACACCGATGCAAACAACCCCGCATCCCCATCTCCACCGGTTGGCGCGCCGAACAGGTCCACTTGTCCGGCTGGCGCCTCTCTTGCAGTTTCGGTATATCGACGGGTGAGCGTTTTGAACCCCATCCGACCAAAAAACTGAGCCAAGGGTGCAGAATCGACGCCGGGCCATTCGTAATCTTCCATCCTACCCACGCCGCTCACATCGGTTTTAATGGTCACGAGGCGACGCGACAGCAGGACGCGCTCCGGGTCGGCCAACAATCCTTCCCTCACGCGTTTTTGTGGGATATTGGGGGCCGCCAAAATCATGTTGTCGAGACTTCCATATTGCAGGACCAATTCCGGTGCCCCTTTCTTTCCGATGCCTGGAACTCCCGGCACATTATCAGAGCTGTCGCCGATCAACGTGAGAACATCCACCACATGTTCGGGCGGCACACCGAAGTAATTGATCACACCTTGGCGATCGATCACATCGAAGCCTTCTTCTTTTAGGCGGGGTTTCATCATGCTCACGTTGTCGCACACCAATTGCATGTAGTCTTTATCGGGCGTCACCATGAACACATCCACATCCTTTCCACGGGCTTGCCAAGCGAGAGTGCCGAGAACATCATCCGCTTCCACGCCATCTTGCTCGATGGATGGTACCCGCATCAGGGATAGCATTTCCTTGATGACCGGAATGGCGTGACGAATCTCATCCGGCATGGGTGGGCGCTGCGCTTTGTACAAGACATCCATTTCGTGGCGGAACGTTGGTGCGTGCGTATCCCAAGCGACAACGATGTGGGTGGGCTTTTCGACATCCATCAGGCGAACGAGCGTATTCACAAAACCGAGAACGGGTCCTGTATTCAATCCCTCTGCGTTTCGGAGATTGGCGTTGATGAAAGCGAAATGGGCGCGGTAAATCAGGGCCATTCCGTCCAATAAAAAAAACCGTGGTCTGGACATAGGAAGCGTTAATTTAGAATTGACAAAATAGGCACCTTGATGAACATTCCCCCGACCAACGCCGAATAAGACGACATGAGTTTAAAAAACGAAGCCAATAACGCCCTGAACGAGACGCGTTCGATCTATCGGGAATACACGACAGGCATGACACGGGAAAACCTGGGACGGGAGTTCCACGCCGACTCGAAACGCCTTAAAGCCCTGTACAAGGAGGCCATCGGAAACGAATTCGATGAAGAATCTGGTGAGCCGGTGGCCATCACTGTAAAATTCAAACGCCTCGTATCCGCTTTGAGCATCCGGATGAACCCGGTGCGTCGATTGGTCTTTGGCTCTTCATTCGCACTCTTCGGATTGCATTATTTCACCGATTCGGGACTCATCCACACCTTGGCCTTTCCCCTCGCTTTCACCGGTTTGGTGATGATCCTGCTGATCGAACTCCTTGAAAAACTGGATGTGAAAAAGGAAATCGATCTGGCCCGCGACATCCAATTAAGCCTGCTTCCATCCCCCAACACCATGCACAATGGCTATCGCTTCGTCTCCTTCGCGAACACAGCAAGCGAAGTCGGTGGCGATTATGTCGATGTGATTCCGACCGAATCGGGTGTGTACTACATCATTGCGGATGTGTCAGGTAAAGGTCTTTCAGCCGCATTATACATGTTGCGGATGCAGGCCATGGTGCATCTGCTGATTCGAAAATCCAAGCCGACGCCAAAAGAACTCATCTTGGAGATGAACGAATTCATCAAATCGGGCATCGAAGACAAAACCTTTGTGACGGCGTGCGTGGCCTTTTTTCCAAAGGATGAGGAGCATTTTCTGATGGTCCGTGCCGGACACAATGCCCCGCTCATCTACAAAAAAGAGAAAGATGCCGTACTCGAGCTCAAAACCACTGGATTCGCCTTGGGAATGACCTCAACCGAACGATTGGACCTCTTCATGAAAGAGTCCAAAATCCGGTTTGAGTCGGAAGACACGTTGTTTTTCTACACCGATGGTCTGAACGAAGCTCGAAACGAAGCCGGTGAAGAATACGGCGACACCAAAATCCGAGACCTCATCGAATTGTATGGTGAGCTGGAGGCGAAGTCCATCGCCCGGAAAGTTCAGAACTCGTTGGAGCAATTCATCGGCGAGGAAAAACCCGCCGATGATATCACATTCAGCGTGATCAAGCGCGAGACACCGCCTCAATTACCGCGTCACTTGTAAGCCCGAATTTGGCATACAGCGTTTGATAAGGAGCCGATTCACCGAAGTGATCCAATGCGATCACCGTACCCGAATCGCCGATCCATTCATGCCATCCGAACGGAGATGCGGCTTCGATCGCCACGCGTTTGGTCACCGATTTCGGAAGTACGGATTCACGATAGTCGGCCGGTTGTTTGCGGAATGCTTCCCATGACGGCAAGCTTACCAAACGCACTTGTTTCCCGGAGGCGGTGAGTTTGGTCCAGGCTTCGTACCCGAGCGAAATTTCGGAGCCGGTAGCCAGGATGATGGCTTCGGGTTTGCCAGACGGCGCGTCGGCGAGGACGTACCCTCCTTTGGCCACCTTGCCGAAGCAGGCCTCGGTTTCAGCGAGAGTCGGCAGATTCTGACGCGTGAGGATCAGGCAGGTCGGGCCGTCGGTTCGGGTAAGAGCGATGTTCCAGGCTGCGCTGGTTTCATTGGCGTCGGCCGGACGAAGCACCATGTTGTTCGGGATGGCACGCAGCGCGGCGAGGTGCTCGATCGGCTGGTGCGTTGGGCCATCTTCGCCAAGACCGATACTGTCGTGTGTGAACACATAGATCGCCGGCACATGCATGAGCGCCGCCATCCGAATGGCAGGGCGGCAATAATCGGAAAACACAAGGAAGGTGCCCGCATAAGGAATCGTAGATCCATGCAGATACATGCCATTCATGATGGATCCCATCGCATGCTCCCGTATGCCGTAATGCACATAGTTTCCGCTGAAATCCCCTTTCTGAATCGCTTTGTATCCTTTGAAAGCCGTAAGGTTGCTCGGTCCCAGATCGGCTGTTCCCCCAATCACGCCTGGAATCTTCGGTGCCACCGCATCCAACGCATTCCCAGACGCTTTCCGTGTGGCGATGCCTTTCGCATCCGCCGTATACGTCGGCAGTAGTTTTGTGAAATCCATCGGTTTGCGGTTGAAACACGCATCCACATACTCGCGGGCTTCGGAGGGCGCATTTGAAAGGGATGCGGCCCAATCGGCTTCCAAGGCCTTGCCTTTGTCGACGGCTTCGCGGAAGAACTCCAACACATCATCCGGAATGAAGAATTTGGCTTCCGGATCCCATCCGAATCCTTGTTTCGTGAGACGGATTTCCTCTTCACCCAGCGGGGATCCATGCGATTCTTCCGATCCTTGCTTGTTCGGGCTACCGAAACCGATATGCGTCCGGCATGCGATGATGCTAGGTTTGTCGGTCACCATCTGCGCTTCGGCGATGGCATGTCGAACCGCGTCTCGATCGTGACCATCGATGATGCGGGTATGCCAGCCGTACGCCTCGAAGCGTTTCATGACGTCTTCGGTGAAGGCGAGGTCGGTCGAGCCGTCGATGGTGATCTTGTTATCGTCGTATAGGTAGATGAGGTTGCCAAGGCCGAGGTGCCCGGCCAATGATGCGGCTTCTTGCGATACACCCTCCATCAAATCGCCGTCGGAGACAATGGCATAGACATGATGATCGAGAATGGATTTGGCTCCCATGTGTTTCGCGGCGATCGCCATGCCCACGCCATTCGCGAAACCTTGTCCCAATGGGCCTGTGGTGGTTTCTACGCCGGGGGTGAGACCATGCTCGGGGTGGCCGGGCGTTTTGCTGCCCCACTGCCTGAAATTCTTGAGTTCATCAAGTGGTAGGTCATATCCTGTCAGATGCAACAAGGAATAGAGCAACATGGAACCGTGTCCAGCCGACAAAACAAAGCGATCCCGATTCACCCATTTCGGATTGGAGGGGCTATGACGAAGGAACTCGGTCCAGAGCACAAAGGCGGCATCCGCCATGCCCATCGGCATCCCAGGATGTCCGGAGTTGGCTTTCTGGACGCCATCCATGCTTAAGGTTCGGATGGTATCGACACAACGTTGTTCCAAGGTGCGGGACATATGGGAATGAAGTAAGATTGATGGTGGACGGTTGACGGTTTCCCGTCAAAGATACGAACATAAAAAAAGCCATCCGTCTGAGACGGATGGCTTTTTAAGGTTCAATCGTGTTGCGGGATTAACGCGAGCTGCTGCATTTGAGCTCGTGTGTCATCGAATGCTCAGCGTTGGCGCGGAAGTCGCCGTACGATGCGTTCTTATACGCTTCGCAAGCGGCCGACACGTTGTTCTTGTATTTGAGAGCGTTAGCCAGTTCAAACCAGATGCGGGCACGATCCACTGGTCCGCCTTTTTCCAAGGCCAAGGCTTTGTTCGCACTTTCGATGGCGCTGTCGAACTGAGCTTGGAGGTTGTACACCTCAGCCAAGCGGTAATGCAATTCAGCGTCGTCTTCTTTGTACTGAAGCGCTTGATTCAGGTAAGCAATTGCTTCCGGATATTTTTTGGTTTCTTTCATCGCAGCGGCGGAAACCAGCAACTGGTTACGAGCGGCGTTGGTGGCGGCTTCCAAAATCTGATTGTTCCGTGACGATTGGGCCAATTGGATGGCACGATCGAACTGTTCAAGGGCTTCATCCGCACGATCCATATTCCGTAATGCCAATCCTTTGTTGTAGTAGGCTTGGGCAAACGCAGGTTGAACTGCGATGGATTTATCGTACAATCCAATGGCCGCCTCAAAGTTTTTAGCCTGAAGTGCTTGGTTTCCTGCTGTGTAGTAGGCTTGAAGCAATCCTTGTTGAGCGCGTTGCGCGAAGTTGGAATTATTATACTTTTTTGATTCGGCGATGGTGGTTTCAAACGCTTTGGCGGCGTCTAACATTTTTCCATCTCGTGCCAAGCCCACCGCATAGGCGAAGTGCAACTGTGGAATGTAATCTTGGGCTTTTTTCTTGATTTCATCGCCTTGGCCATCACCAAGTCGACCAGAGATATTGATCACCCGTTCGAAAGCAGCGATGGCATCTTTGTGTTTTCCACCTCGTGCGAGTTCATCGCCTTGGTTGTACGCATTAACGGCATCTTCATATGTCTGCGCCGTAACGGTTGTGGAGAATACGAGCAACATTATGGTTGTCAATATTCCTGAGAAAGTGAGAAAGCGTTTCATAGGTCTGAAAGCGAGTTTGGTAGAGTGTTTCATGGTAGGGTAACGACCCGCGCCACCCCGTTCATATGATGAGCGGGCTAACATGATGATGCGAACAAAGGAAGATAAAGTTTTCCCGCTATCAGGCAAGGCATCAAAAATTGGGTTGTATGGCGCGATCGCTGTAGAATCTTGTGATGATGTTCACGGCCTCGTCCAGGTCGTCTGTGACATGGAACAAATCCATGTCGCCGGGCGAAATGGTGCCATTTTTGACCAGGGTGTCTTTGATCCAATCGATGAGTCCACCCCAGAATTCGGTTCCGATCAAGATCACTGGGAACCGGTTGATCTTCTTGGTTTGGATGAGAGTCAGCGATTCGAACAATTCATCCAACGTTCCGAACCCACCGGGAAATACGACGAACGACTGCGCGTATTTGATGAACATCACCTTACGAGCGAAAAAGTAGTCGAACACCATCATGTATTTGCGATCGACATACGGGTTCGCTTGCTCTTCGAACGGCAGGTTGATGCACAATCCGACGGATTTCCCTTTGCGGTTGCGGGCTCCCCTGTTTCCTGCTTCCATGATGCCTGGGCCTCCTCCTGTGATCACACCAAATCCCAGATCCGTGATCATTTCAGACAAACGGACCGCCTGTTGATAGTAAGGGTTGTCTTCCCTTAAGCGGGCCGAACCGAAAATGGACACACAGGGACCTGCCCGACCCATTCGGTCGAATCCTTCGACAAATTCGCCCATGATTTTGAATACGCTCCAGAGGTCGCGTTCGCGGGAGTCGTCGTATTTGAGTTGGTCTACAAAAGCATTCATGTCGAACTTGTTTAATGGATGGGGATGGAGAATCGAAGCGATGGCACGGGGTCGAGACCAAGGCCGACACGCATCGAAACGTCGTCGCTGACGTCGAAATCTTTCAAGTGGGCGAAAATATAGGCATCCAGCGCATTGAAGCCCCAGGCAAGACCTACATACACATACCCGAGATCGCGCCGATTCCGAAACAAGTCCCGGTTTTCACGATACAGTGACGGATCGGATGTGACCCAGTCCGGCGTAGGGCCGAACCGTCGGTCGGTATTGGCCGGATTGCTGTTATAATAGGCAGCACGATAGCCTTCATAGCGATTGTGAGAATAAACGGTATAAGCCACCAACCCTCCCAATGTGGCATAAATGACAGGCACTTTCCATTTGTGCTCGTTCACGACTTGCCCCCATCCAGGAAGAATCAGAGATTTTCGCATCACTGAGCGTGGTTCCGGGACCGTGTCGCGGATTTGGGCTTGAAGCGGGAGTGCGAAGCCACATCCCAGCAACAGCAGAAGCCAAGTGCTACGAATGGCGTTCAAACAGATTGATCAGGCGGTCGAGATCCTCATTGGAATAGTATTCGATCCTGATTTCGCCGCCTTGTTGTTTTTTTCGGATCGACACTTTTGTGCTCAGTTTCTGCCGAAGGTTGTTCGCCACTTGCATGAGCTCGATGTCTTTCTGCTCTTTTTTGCTTAGCGGCTTGTTTTTGCCCGATTTTTTATTGGCTAGTCCGCGAACCGCATCTTCCACCTGGCGAACCGACAAATCCTGTTCGATGATCCGGTCGAGCAACTGCTCTTGAACGCGTTCGTTTTCGATGGTGATCAACGCCCGGGCGTGACCCGTCGTGATGCGACCCATCTTGAGCGCCGATTGGATCAGCGGTGGCAACTGAAGGAGTCGCAAGAAATTGGTGACTGTGGTGCGGTTTTTCCCGACGCGAGATCCGACATCTTCCTGAGTCAGGTCGCATTCATCGATCAATCGTTGATAACCCATCGCCACTTCAATCGCGTTGAGCTGTTCACGCTGCACATTCTCGATGATTGCGAATGTCAGACTTTCTTCATCGTTCGCTTCGCGGATGTAGCCGGGAATCGTGTCAATTCCCGCCATTTTTGTGGCACGTAGGCGGCGTTCACCCGAAATCAGTTCATAACGTTCTTCACCCAAATATCGAACCGTAATCGGTTGGATGAGACCATGCATGCGAATCGAATCGGCCAATTCTTGCAACCGGATCTCATCGAAATCTTTTCGAGGCTGATGGGGGTTGGGACGAATGTTCCGAACCGGAATCATCATCACCACATTCACTCGTTCCTGTGGAGCTAACCCGAGCAATTTTTCAGGATCTGCAGCGGGAGTCGGTTCGGCTTTCATGTCGCCGAAGTAAGCACCGAGTCCGCGACCAAGTACGTTCTTGCTCATGACTCGTCGTCGAAAACGGAACTGTTTTCATAAAGCGACCGGTTGCGCGAGATCAGCTCTTTGGCCAGAGCGATATAATGACGCGATCCGATGCTAACCGAATCATACAAGAGAACGGGTTTACCGAAACTGGGCGCCTCGGCCAATCTCACATTTCTTGACACAACCGTATTAAACACTTTGTCTCCGAAATAACGACGAACTTCCTCGGCAACTTGGTTCGACAACCGCGTGCGGGTATCGTACATGGTGAGCGCCACGCCTTCGATCTCAAGTTGCGGATTCAAATGTTGGCGTACAATTTTGATCGTATTGAGTAATTGTCCGAGGCCTTCGAGTGCAAAATATTCACACTGCACCGGAATGAGGACAGAGTCGGATGCCGTCAAGGCATTGATTGTGAGCAGACCAAGAGATGGCGGACAGTCGATGATGATGAAATCGTATTTCTCGCGATAGATGTCCAACGCACGTCGCAGGATTTTCTCTCTGCCTTGGCGTTCCACCATCTCGATTTCAGCTCCAACCAGATTGATATGTGCCGGAATAAGATCCAGAAAAGGAAGTTCACTCGAGCGAATGGCGTCTTTGACATCCACACCGCCAACCAAAACCTCGTAGATCGAATTCGAGACCGTATGGGCTTCGATTCCCAAACCGCTGGTGGAGTTGCTTTGAGGATCGATATCGATCAGCAACGTAGGATGCTCGATGGCGGCCAAGCTGGCCGCCAAGTTGATGGATGTCGTGGTTTTGCCCACCCCACCCTTCTGATTCGCAATTGAAATTACTTTTCCCATAGCCTTGGGTGGACAATATACACCAAAAAGCTATCCCTATTTCGGATCGGTTTTCGCTCCGGTCTGTTGCAAGGTCTTCACAGGTTGGGATGCTGTTCCAGGCGAATTCGGATCGATCGGACGCAGCTGTGATGTGGAATCGGTCGTGGATCTGGCTGCGCTCGCAGTGTTGGCAGTAGACTGCTGCAAACGAAGCACATCGCGACGGTCAACCCATGGAGCATGATCGATCGTTGGTGCTGGAACCGTTTGTTCCACACCAACGGTTTCAGCGGGCGTATCGGACATCACATTGAGCAAAGGCAACGATACAACAGCCAATATGCTAGCTGCCGCAGCCCATCTCCAAGCGGGAGTCATCGAAAAGATGCGGCTTTGCTTCGGGACTCTACCCGCCACGGCCAATCGGATGGTGTCTTCAATCAAGCCGGCAGGCGGCTCAATCAAAGGAAGCGCCGATACCCGTTGCCATGTTCTTCGCTGGCTCTCTGCCTCGATCAGCAGGTCTTGGTCGTCTAGAAGTGCGCGCTCCAATAGCTTCGCCTCTGTGGGATCCAATTCATTCAGCGCATATTTTACAGTCAGCTCTTCAGCGTTGTGTAGCTTTTGCTTCATTCGATTCTTCCTGCTCAAAAAGTTTTCTCAAATTGATCAAGGCATATCTCATGCGACCCAGTGCCGTGTTGATCGACACGTCGGTCATTTCCGAGATTTCCTTGAACGACAACTCATAATAGTGACGAAGAATGACAACTTCCCGCTGTTCTGCAGGCAATCGTTGGATGTGGCGCATCAAACGAGCTTTGTCTTCATCCAACTCCAAATGCTCCTGGGCACCAGTCGCCGTGTCGTCGGTAAGTCGCTCGTAGAAGTCCACATCGTCTTCGTCCTTTGACGTAACGTCGACAAACCGCTTTTGTTTTCTTATTACATCAATTGTAGAATTATGTGCTATACGCATTACCCAGGCGATCCATTTGCCTTGTTCGTCGTAGGTGGCGTCCATGCGCGTGATAACCTTCGTGAACGTCTCCTGGAAGATATCGTTCGCCATATCCTGGTTGCCCACCATGGAGTAGATGTAGGAATAGATTTTGGCTTGATGGCGGCCGAGCAATTCACGGAACGCACCCTCATCACCGTTTTGTCGATAATGGCGGACCAATTGATGATCGTCGAGTTCCGTGTAGCGTATCATATCGTTTTGAGTTTGAGCAAGATCATGTCACAGAATACCGAATCCGAATCAGTATCAACCATAACATGATAATGTGAAGCAAGGATCATGCCGATCGAACCGCGGCATGCGCCAGCAACCGTTCTGTCAGCTTATCCCCAACCACATTCACCAACTCTTGTTCCGAAGCCTGCATTACGGCGTTCACACTTCCAAACGTTCGGATGAGTTTTTCCGCTGTCGCCTTCCCGATGCCTTCTATCTCCGTCAATTCCGTGCTCAGCATGCGTTTGCTACGCACATCCCTGTGGAAACCGATCGCCGTTCGGTGCGCTTCATCGCGAAGGCGCTGAAGGAGTTTGAGTCCGCTTGCCGTCTTTGGCAATTGAATGGGCTCTGACCGATATGGCAGGTAAATCTCTTCCAACCGTTTAGCCAGCCCGATGATCGGAATCTGATTGAACAGTCCCAATTCTTCCAATACTTCCACCGCACTCGATAATTGACCTTTACCCCCATCCACCACGATCAGGTCGGGATAGGATTTATGCTCGCGCAAGAGGCGGTGATACCGGCGGGTGAGAACCTCTTTCATGGATGCGAAATCGTCCGGACCGACCACCGTTTTGATATGAAATTTCTTGTACTCGCTCGGACGTGGCTTCGCATCCACGAACACCACCATCGATGCGACCGGATCCGACCCTTGGATGTTCGAGTTGTCGAAGCATTCGATCCGGCGTGGTGGTT
>CAYPOI010000079.1:0-6649 GCA_964412365.1 uncultured Chitinophagales bacterium
GTGATTTCGTATTACCTGCGGATGCGATCCAGCCCCGCTCGGGTGTCGAAACCTATGTGAATTTCATCTTCACGAACCGCACCGAGACCTATTTCGCAGAGGCGGGATATGAGCTCGGATGGGACCAGTTCTTGGTTCCAAGCCCCATCGCGGCCACTCTGCCTACACCTCCTAAAGTGGCGCCGTTGCAAGCGAGCTTGAACGGCAACCACTTCACCGTGGCCGGAAGCGGATTTCATGTGGTCTTCGATATGATCCACTCCCGGATGGAATCGTATCATATCGGCGATGATCAAGTAGTGGTGGCGGGTCCACAAGTCGATTTTTGGCGCGCCCTTACCGATAACGACCGTGGCGCAATGCGCACCGGAAACAACATGAACATGATGATCTGGAAAGGAGCGCATCATGGCATCCGTCGCTCATTCACCGTGAACGGGGAACGGGTGAATCCGAACACATTCAGCCGCATGCCGACCATGGACGCCGTCAGCCTGAGCTTCGAGATCGAACTTCCCGCCATCCGATCCAAAGTGGTGCAAACCTACGACATCCATCAAGACGGCTCGATCGATGTGACCACCGACTATCGTCCGGGAGAGCCGGCAGGTATCCCTCGCATGATGCCCCGTTTCGGCACGCGCATGGAATTGGCTCCCGGCTTCGACCAGATGAATTGGTACGGCCGGGGCCCTAATCCGACGTATATCGACAGCCAAGTCGAGCGAGTCGGTGTGTACACGTCAACGGTTTCGGACGAATGGATCGAGTATTCGCGTCCGCAAGAAAACGGTAACAAAGTGGATGTGAGATGGATCACCTTCACCGATGCAGACGGACGCGGCGTCCGATTCACCGGAGACCCTTTATTGAGCGCATCCGCCAGCCATTACCATCGCGACGACATGGAACGCAGCCGGTACACCTGGGATATGGAAGCCCGCAGCTCCATTTTCGTGAACATCGACCATCGTCAAATGGGTGTGGGTGGCTTCGACAGCTGGAGCCCTCGCGCCTATCCGGAACCCGGTTTCCGCATTCAGAATGAACCGATGACCTTCCGATATCGGATGGAACCGATTCGATAATGATGAAGCTTCGTCACCGCCTACTGCTGTTGAGTTTCGCGTTCGGTGCGGTCGGAATGGCCACACCTCCGAAGAACGTGGTGCTCATTGTGGCGGATGACCTGGGCTACCACGATCTGAGCCTGACCGGCAGCCGATTGTATCGAACACCGAACATCGACCGCTTGGCGGCATCCGGCATCCAATTCACGCAAGCCTTATCGAACTCTCCGGTATGCAGTCCGGCGCGGGCGAGTCTCATCACGGGTCAGTTTCCATCCCGCCACGGCATCACCGATTGGATCGGTGCGTTGTCGGGCGACGCATGGAGATCGCACAATCGCCACACCAAGTTGCTCCCTGCCGAGTATGTGCATGAGTTATCACCGGAGGCATTGACGCTACCAGAAGCCATGCGGGATGCGGGTTATTCCACATTCCTTTCCGGAAAATGGCATCTGGGCGGCGAAGGCTCCACCCCTGAAGATCATGGATTCGATGTGAACATCGGTGGATGGGAGCATGGAAGTCCGCGTGGTGGGTATTTCGATCCATACGACAATCCGAAGCTTCCAAACCGTCGTCCGGGCGAACACCTGTCCATGCGATTGGCGGATGAAACCTTGACCTACATCCGTCAGCGAAAGGATTCGGATAAGCCTGTTTTCGCGATGTTGTCATTTTATGCGGTTCACTCGCCTCTGCAAGCGAGCCAAGAATCTTGGAAGACATACCGTGATCTGGCCGATTCACTGGGCATCGCCACATCCGGTTTTGAAATGGGTCAGTATTTACCCGTCCGCATCACACAAGACAATCCTTTGTATGCGGCCTTGGTCGAAGCGATGGATCAGGCGATCGGTCATGTCCTGGATGGATTGGATGAACACACCATCGTCATGTTCACCTCCGATCATGGTGGGGTGTCGTCGGGGGATGCGTTCGCGACCTCTAACCTCCCATTAAGAAAAGGCAAAGGATCCACATTCGAGGGCGGATTGCGCGTTCCACTCATCGTGAGAGCACCCGGCGTGACCCAACCCGGCACGAGTTCTGCGGTTCCGGTCACCTTGGCGGACATGTATCCCACCTTGATGGAACTCATCGACCAACCATCCTATCCAGAGCATCATGCCGATGGCTTGAGCTTGGTGCCGTTGATGAAAGGACAACTGATCGAGGAACGACATTTGTATTGGCATTATCCGCATTACAGCAATCAGGATGGTCGTCCGTCGGGCGTGGTGCGCATCGGCGATTGGAAACTGATTTTGGATTACGAGACCGATCTTGTTGAATTGTACGATCTGCAAACCGACCCTGGCGAGCACCGAAATCTTGCCATGATGTACCCGGTGCGGGCGGATGAGATGAGAAATCAGTTGATGGAGCATTTGAAGCAAACCGGCGCCCGGTTTCCAATGCCGGACCCCAATCATTCTCCTGAGGCCGAGCAAACCCATTTGAGACGCGTCGAGCAACAGCAGATGCGTCAACTTGAGCGTCAGCGACTGCTTTTGCTTGACCCAGAGTACGATCCTAAAAACCGTTGGTGGGGCAGTGAGCCGACACCATGATTCACACGAACCAATCACGACCTATGAAGCCAATCCTCATCAGCGCCCTCTTTTTCTTTGCGAGCGTCGCCACATCCTGTGCGCAAACAGGCCGCATGCCTGCAACCAAGCCCAATGTCATCATCATTTATACCGATGATGTGGGCTATGGTGACCTGAGCTCATACGGATCCACGAAAATCATCACCCCGGGGCTCGACAAACTCGCCGATTCCGGCATGCGGATGACCTCGGCATATGCCACATCCTCTACCTGCACGCCGAGCCGGTTTTCCTTGCTCACCGGAATTTATGCGTTCCGTAACCAGAACGCACAGATTTTGGATGGGGATGCGCCCCTGTTGCTCGATCCTGAGAATCCAACGGTTGCCGATTTGTTCAAAAGCGCCGGGTACAGTACATCTCTGATTGGAAAATGGCACCTCGGACTCGGCACAGGCTCGAACGAATGGAACGGCGACATCAAACCGGGTCCGCTGGAGCTGGGTTTCGACGAATCGTTCATCGTGCCGACAACCGTCGATCGTGTACCGACTGTGTATGTGGAAGGGCATCGTGTTTTAGGGCTAGATCCTGCCGATCCGCTGTTGGTTCGGTACAAAGAACAGATCGGAGACCTGCCAACCGGTATGAGTCATCCGGAATTGCTACGTTTTGGCGCCGATCCGCAGCATTCAGGCACCATCGTGAACGGCGTGAGCCGCATCGGATTTCAGACGGGCGGACAAGCCGCGATGTGGGATGATGAAATGATGACCCAAGAAATGGTGAACCGCACGAAAGCCTACATCACCGAAAACAAAAGCCGGCCGTTTTTCCTCTTCCTCGCCATGCATCAGAACCACGTGCCTCGAGTGCCGCATCCCGACTTTGTTGGAAAAAGTGGTTCCGGCCTTCGTGGCGATCATACCTTGGAACTCGATTGGGCGGTCGACGAAGTGATAAAAACACTCGATGCGCTTGGTATCCGCGAAAATACCTTGGTCATTTTCTCGAGCGATAACGGACCTGTATATGACGATGGTTATGACGATGGCGCCATCGAAGACGCGAACGGTCACAAAGCCAATGGGATTCTCCGCGGTGGAAAATACACGGCGTTTGAAGGCGGAACACGCGTTCCATTCATCGTGAGCTGGCCAGGAGTGGTGGAAGCGGGTCTTGTATCGGATGCGGCCTTCAGCCAAATCGACATCATGGCGTCGATGGCGTCTCTGATTGGCATCGAGCTGCCGGAGGATGCGGGCCACGACAGCATGGATCATTTGTCGACCTTGCTTGGTCAGGACGAGAACGATCGTCCTCACGTGTTACAGCAAGGTGCTGGCGCCGATTATTACGGCATCCGCAGAGGAGATTGGAAGTTGATTCCAGCCTCTCCCCGTCCGGCGTTCGCAAACAGCAAACACAATGGTCGCACGAATCCGATTTCGACACCTATGCCGGCTGCCAACATGGACTATCTATATAATTTGGCCATCGATCCGGCCGAAAGCACGAACTTGGCTTCCCAGCATCCTGAGATCGTGAACGAGCTCAAAGCCTTGCTGGAATCCATCAAAGCGACATCCGATCGCGATATCCTGGTCACGCAGGAGAAATGAACGACTTAACGAAAGCTCTTGTAGTAGACCCCTAGTGGCGTCAGTGTTCCATCCGTATTGAACAATGCGGATGGAGCCAATGCGGGGTGAGTAGGCGACGAATTGAACCAAGCATACCGATGGACGTACTCCATCCTGTCTAAGCGGGGCAAGACATTCTGCATGAATGCAAGAACCTGCGCGGCGCTATAACGGTTTTGTTCGACGGATGCGACGCCCCAATCGGCCACACCGAATTCGGTGATCCAGATGGGAAGCTGGTAGAGGGCATGTAAGGCTTCAATTTCACGGATGAAGGCATCCGCATTCGGGCCTTTGTACCAATGAACGGCGATGAAATCGACGCGGTAATTTTTGGCTTTGGCTTGAGCCATGAAATCTTTCAGCCATTGGGAATTCGTGTGAATCGGCGAAGGACTTCCAAGAGGCACATTCGCATTCATCAGTTTCGGCCAAGCCTCGATCGCTTTTTCGACGGTCAGGTTGGCTTGCTCGGCACCATCCGGCTCATTGAATCCCAGAAGGTACTTTACACGCCCTTGGTTGGCCCAGGTGTTCACACTCGTCACAGCTTGATCAATGGCGGAGAAATTTCCGAACGCGCCCCAGATCATCGGTACGAACTCCACCCCGCGCGGGTAACTCGCAGGCAGGTTGCTACCCCAACTGTAGTGCCAACTGACATCCAATGCGGCGACTTTGCGCGCCCAATCGTTGGTCGAGTTCACAACAATGCCAAACCCCTTCTTCGGATTGGGAGGAATTTGAACGATCGGTTCATCGTCATCGTCTGGATCAGACGTGCTGGGTGGGTTGCACGACGTGGCAAGCAATCCCACGACCATGATAGATAAAAGCCATTGAAAACGATTCATGTTCCTATTTCTCTAGGGTTGAGTCTGAAAGTGCTTGCCTGTGCACAGATGCGCAATGATAACGCTAACATCAATTAATGGAATTCTTCGATACCCTGCAAGAACTATTTTGCAATCGGTTGTTTTTCCTATACATCATTCGTGCGTTTGCGAGAAAAAATGAGCGCTTATTCTCTATTTAAGGCGATTTCATCCAGTCGTTCAAAAAAGCGCTTGCATAGGTCTGTGGAAAAACGTTAATTGGGTTGTGTTAACGCTAACATCACTTCACGCTTCAATTCTATATGCTATGAAAAACCGATACAACATCGTGGTCGTCGCCGCCATTCTCGTGCTGGCCGCAACCGCAACCCCTTCCAGCGGCCAACCGGCTCTGGGCGAACCGGTCGTCAAATCCGGATTCCTATTCAACCTTGATGGTGAACCCGTCGTGGGCGTCGAGGTATCCTTGTACAATGGTGAGACGCTCGTCGTCAGCGCCACATCAAACTACCGAGGCAGTTTCAGCTTGTCGCATCCTGCGGCCGAAGGCACTGTTCGTTTGGAGACCGCCGTTGCTCCGATTTATAACAAACTCATCCTCAACGATGTGTCGGCTCGTACCGATGTCAACCTCGATACCCTTCGTGCACCCTATGGTGGTGTAAGATCGGTTGTGGATGCGGATGGCAATGAATATCGTGCGGTCGTCATCGATCAACTCGTGTGGATGGCAGAAAACTTACGCACCACCAAATACAATAACGGCGATGCGATTCCATGGCTTCCGGTACCTGCCGACTGGGCCGCAACCAACACCAACTCGCGCGGTGCGTTTGCCATCCATTCGTTCGATTACAACGTCGACATCCCATCTCCCGACACCATTGGAAGTCAGAAATTCTTGAACCGTGGTGCCTTGTACAATTGGTACGCCGTGAACGACCCGCGTGGCATGTGCCCTACCGGCATGCGCATTCCAAGCGATGATGACTGGAAAGCTCTTGAGCTGTTCATCGGTCTGCCAGAGGCGATGTTGAATGCTGCGGGCTTTCCCAACCGTGGAAACACATTGGACATCTCGTACAAGGTGCAATCCACCGGCGACCGTTTTTGGGATGGTCCCCATGAAGATGCCACAAACGTAACCGGCTTTTCGATGCGCAGCGGAAGCATGCGCTTCCAACTTGGCGCATACGGCGCCGACGGCGCATTCGAGAAATTGGGACGGTACGCCACCTATTGGACATCAACTGAGAACAACGCGACCACCGCTTTCCGTCGCATGTTCCACTTCACATCAGCCGGTATCAACCGCGTATCCACCGACAAACGCCAAGGCACAAGCATCCGTTGCGTACGTACATATGATCCGTTGACCGACACCTCGGTTGAACAAGCCAACCGTGAAGTCCCGACCGGTGTGAACCTGTATCAGAACTATCCAAACCCGTTCAACCCGTCCACACAGATCGCGTTCGACCTTCCACAACAAGCGAATGTCCGCCTCGCGGTCTATGACCTTCTTGGTCGCGAAATCGCCGTTC
>CAYPOI010000079.1:6659-12197 GCA_964412365.1 uncultured Chitinophagales bacterium
TGAACGATACCCGCAGCGCTGGAAATCATCAGGTTAGCTGGTCAGCGCAAAACCTCGCAAGTGGCGTGTATCTCTATCAATTGGTTGTCAATGGGCAGTCGACGTCGCGTCGGATGTTGCTCATGAAATAATCTCAACCCTTGTTTTGTTAGGGTGGCCAGGTGGTACGGTTCGTTCATGTCCGTCACTGCCTGGCCTTTTTTAAAGGTCCAATCCAATGATGATCCTCACCGCCCTTCTCACTTTTTTGTTATCAGGAACTACCTATTACGTAAGTTCCACTACCGGAAACGATTCCAACAATGGTACTCAGCCCGAGCAGGCATGGCAGAGCCTGTCGCGTGTGAATTCCCATTCACTGATGCCGGGCGATTCGGTCTTGTTCAAATCGGATGACGTGTTTATCGGGCAGCTCTATGTGACCCGTTCCGGCTCAGAAGGGGCTCCCATCGTCTTCAGCCGGTATGGAACGGGCGCCAAACCCGTTCTCAATTCCGCTCCATCCCCCGGTGGCGCCTATGAAAGTTCGGTTCTGTTTCGCAACAATTCGTACATCGTGTTGCAAGATCTTGAAATCACCAACGACCGCAGGGTGTCGCGAACTGGCATCACAGACCAGGTCGGCTATGGGATTTTCGTACACAATAGTGGGGATGAGATCATGAGGTCGTTCGTCTTGCGCAATCTGACTGTCCGCGGTGTGTATGCGATCAACACAACCGGTGTCGATTTTGATGCCTTGCAGGTCTCGGGAATCTTTTTCCGAAGCGAACGGAACTCCGAGATCGGCAAGGAAAAGCATATCCGCGACATCCTGATCGAAGACAATTACATCACCCTTACCGGAAAATTCGGCATCTGGACGCAACACGCGGGTGGCGCGGCAGGCGTGGGAAACGATTCCATCAACCGGAACATGGACATCGTGATCCGTAACAACCACACGTTCCGCACAGGTGGTTCCGGTGCGCAGCCCGGACGCTCGTACAATTTGCTGATGGAAGGAAACACGTTCGAATACCCCGGCTCGAATGTGGACGCTCGAATGGCCAAACGCGGAAGCGGCGCGTGGTTTTGGAGCACCCGGAACGTGGTCGCCCAATATAACCGCACTTTGCACGCCCGTGGTCCGGCCGATACCTATAGCATCCACATCGATCACGGCAACAAAAACGTCTTCGTCCAATACAATTATAGTGAGAACAATGAGGGCGGCTTCGCCGAAATCCTTGGCGATAACGTCAACTCCGTGTACCGGTTCAATGTGAGCGTGAATGATGGAATCCGTCACAATAACCGGTCGATCTGGGTGTCGAGGTATGCCGGCGTGAACACCAGCATCACATCCGACGAAAATTTCGTGTACAACAACACGATTCATGTGGGGAACAACCGAACCACCGGCATCCATCTGGACGGAGATAACACGTACATTTTCAACAACATCTTGTACTCTTCCACCGGAAGCAGCATCGGTGACCGTGAGTTGGTGATCAAAATTTCTGAGGGCAGCGAATTGCGGGTGATGCACAATCTGTATCACGGCACCGTGAACAATGGATTCACATCGCTGGATGCGAACGCTGTGTTCGGGGATCCTCTGTTCGAACAGCCCGGCGGATTCAACAACGACAGCTACCGCTTGGCGGCAGAGAGTCCGGCTCTGGGCGCGGGCATCGCATTTCGTCAGCCACGGTTTCCAAATGCGCGACATGGTGTCTTCAAAGACATCCCCGCATATCCGACACACGATCTATACGGAAATGAACTCATCTGGGAGGATGGATATGTGCCGATTGGTGCGTACGGTGGACAGCCTGAACTCAATGCTCCGCCTGTTGGGACCGAAATCAAAAAGACCGGATACTTGCTCAATACCGACGGAGAACCCGTGATGGGTATTCAAGTCGCTCTGTATGAAGGAAACAGCATGATCGCTAGCGACATCACCGACAACAGCGGAGCATTCACTCTCACGTTTTTGTCCAGAGATGCCGATCTGCGTTTTGAAAGCGGGTCTACCCCGCTTCTTCGAAAAGCGGTGAGAGATGAGATTCTCGGACGGATTCCACAACACCTCGGAGATATCCACATGAGCTGGGTTGGCGGGCAGGTGACCGACATCGACGGACAGACATATCGTACCGTGATCCATGGGGATCAAGTTTGGATGGCTGAAAATCTCAAAACCACCCGGTTCGCGAACGGCGAGATCATTGCGAACCTCATCGATAACGTCGAATGGAGTGCCACAAGTCCGAACGGCACCGCGGCATGGTCGATCCACAACAACAATGCGGTCGACAGGGGAAAGTTATACAATTGGTATGCCGTGAACGATCCTCGGGGTTTGTGTCCGACCGGATGGAGCGTGCCAAGTGATGTCGATTTCGCTCATCTTGAGTCCTTTTTAGGCATGCCTGAGGCGGATTTGACGTTGACCAACTTCACGCGCGGTCGGGATCAAGGCATCGGAAACAAACTCAAGTCGACCGGTTCGCGATACTGGCAAGCGCCGAATGCGGCGGCGACCAATGAGAGCGGACTCTCGGTTCGAAGCGGTAGCATGCGTTTCACAGGAGGTGCCTATGGTGCGGATGGGGCCTTCGAAGCATTGGGAAGCTATGCCGCGTTCTGGACATCCACTCAAGTGGCCGCAACCACTGCATACCGACGCATCCTGCATATGAATGAAACCGGCATCAACCGGAATTCCCCTGATAAGCGGATTGGATTGTCGATCCGATGTGTCCGCCCCTTCGATCCGGTCATTGATACCTCGGCACCCCACGAAGGATCCCGCCATACTGGAGGCAAGATCGAGCTGCATCAGAACTACCCCAATCCATTTAATCCGTCTACGGTTATCGGATTTCAGTTGTCGGTTGTCGGTCACGTTCGATTAGCCGTCTATGACGTCATTGGTAGAGAAGTCGCGGTATTGGTAGATGGTGTGATGCCGGCTGGTTTCCAAACTCTCCAATTCGACGGTTCAGCACTCGCAAGCGGTGTCTATCTGTATCGTCTCGATGCGAGCGAGCACGTCGTGACCAAGCGCCTCACCTTGCTGAAATAAGCCTCCCAAACGGTCGTCAAAAATTATTTGACATTTGGAAAAATCAGAGTACATTCCATAGTGTTAGCGTTAACATTTGCATTTGGTAGCGCTTTTTTGTCTTGTCGGTCCTGGTCTTTTTTGCCAATCCTAAACGTAACGGTCAAATCTATGCGATTCCATATCCAACGGTACGCGATCCTCGTACTTGCCCTTCTCACATTGACCATCTCCGCATTCGCTCAAAGTACGCGTGTGACGGGTTTGGTAACCGATGCATCGGATGGTGAGCCACTACCCGGTGTGAACATCCAAATCAAAGGCACGATGCTTGGAACGAACACCGACTTGGACGGTCGTTTCGTGTTGAACGTCCCCAATGTCACGGATGTGCTCATCTTCTCCTATTTGGGATACAACACCCAGGAAATCGCGTTCGATGGCCGGGCCGAGTTGCTTGTGCGCCTCGAATCGCGCGCATTGCTGGGTGATGAAGTTATCGTGGTCGGATATGGCACCGTTTCTCGGAAAGACCTCACGGGTTCGGTATCACAAGTATCCTCGCGAGAGTTGACCCAAGTTTCGGTGGCCAATGCCACAGAGCTTATCAATGGTCGAGTAGCGGGCTTGATGGCGAAAACGACATCCGGACTTCCGGGATCGGGTGGCGCGACGCTCCGAATTCGTGGTTACAACAACCCTCTCGTCCTTGTCGACGGTGTGGAAATGTCGTTCGATCGTGTGGACCCGAACGACATCGAGAGCATCAGCGTGTTGAAAGACGCCTCCGCCGCTATTTATGGTGCCCGTGCGGGAAATGGCGTGATTCTGGTGACCACCAAACGTGGTGACCGTGGCAATCCGAGAATCAACTTCCGTTCGAATGTGAGTTTCGAACAACCCACTCAGTTGATCACCCAGGTGAATGCGGCCCAATACATGGAAATGATTCGCGAAGGCGAGCTCAACGGTGGTATCAACCCAAGCGTGACACCGGAAGAAATCGAAGCATATCGCCGCGGAGACCCCGGCTTTGAAAGCTACGACTGGTACGATGCCGTTTTCCGCCCATGGGCACCAACCCGTGCGTTCAGCGGAAGTGTGAGCGGCGGTAGCGACGATGTGGTGTACTTCTTATCCGCCGGTAACATGCGCCAAGAAAGCGCATTCCGTTCGGGTGATTACAATTTTGAGCGGTATAACATTCGCGCGAACGTTGATTCCAAAGTGCGCGAATACCTTTCTGTCTATTTGAATGTGTCCGCCCGTATCGAAAATGTGGACCGCACCTCCGAAAGCATGGAAGAAATCTTCGGTGGATTGATGCGCTCGCAGCCGATCTTTAACCCGAATCTGCCGGATGGCCGCCCTGCCTATGCTGGATTCGGCAACGTTTCACCGAAAGCCATTTCATACAGCGATGTGCGGGGACTCACGGAAACCTCTAACGAACGAGTGGAAGGTGCGATCGGAACCAAGTGGAGACTTCCCTTTGTCGCTGGTTTAGAAGCGGAAGCACGCATGAATTATCGATATACCGCGAACCTGCAGTGGGCGAACAACAAGAGTTACGAAGTGTTCGAATACGACGAAGCGACCGATTCGTACATCATGCGCGGTGGCCGAGGTGTGAATTCGGTGACTCGTGGCGAATACCGTGATCGTTGGATCAACCCGTTGATTTCATTGCGTTACGTGGGTGTTTTCGGCGATCATAATGTCTCGGGTCTTGCATTGGCTGAATACATCGACGAAAGCAGACGTGGCTTCAACGCCTCGCGTTTGAACCCGATTTCACCCGACGTTCCGTTCCTGTTCGCCGGTTCCATCGATGGCATCGACAATGGCGATTCATGGACCGAAGGAGCCCGTGTGAGCTATGTCGGTCGTTTGCAATACGGCTATCAAGATCGATACCGCATCGAGAGCACGGTTCGTGCGGATGCGACCCATAAATTCGCACCTGGCTCACGTTGGGGCATCTTTCCGAGCGTATCCGGCGCATGGTCGGTGCACAATGAGAAATTCTTCAATGTCAACTTCATTGACGAGCTCCGTTTACGCGTTTCGTATAGCCAGACCGGCGATGACACCGGCGTGGCGGCTTACCGATACTTGTCTGATTACATCATCCGTGAAGGTATCTTCTTGTTCGATGATCTCATCTATCAGCGGATCGGTGAGCAAGGCTTGCCGAACCCGAATGTGACATGGCTCGAAATGACCTCCATCAACTATGGGGTGAACGTCGGTTTTTTCGATGGCAAACTGTCTACCGAGTTCAACCTGTTCCAACGCAAGACCGACAATATTTTCGGAACGGCGTTGGATGTATACCCATCCACCTTTGGTGCCGTGCTTCCTCCCTGCTTTCTGGTGAGTGGGCATGGCGCAAACAGACCACCCGCAGGCTACAAAAGGGATTATTTAGGGGGTCTAATTGTGGGAGACAAGTTTTGTCGTCATGCAAAACTCTGTCTGAG
>CAYPOI010000080.1:0-11941 GCA_964412365.1 uncultured Chitinophagales bacterium
TTCATCAATCCGTTTGGAAGGTTCAGAATCTGGACGACTTGAGCCAAGGTTCCGACCGTATGCAGATCGGTGATCGATGGATCTTCCTGTTCCGGATTTCTCTGCGTGAGCAACAGAACCCGTTTGTCGGATTCGGATGCGAGTCGCACGGCTTGAACGGATGTGTCTCGACCCACTAGCACGGGAAACATCGTGTTCGGGAAGATCACGGTATCCCGAAGGGGCATGATCGGCAGTAGGGTCGCGGCTTTGGCTTTTTTCGCTTTTCGAGGCATAGAGACTGAAATTATGAAGAAAGGCTCACTTTCTTTGTAAGGAATTCACGTTTTCCTCCTCTATAAGGATATGCGGTTTATGTTAACTTTCACCCTAGGCTCAGAAACACGTGATCGAATCCTTATACATCAAAGATTATGCCCTGATCGACGAGCTCGATGTCTCGTTCGGTACGGGGTTGAACATCCTGACGGGTCAGACCGGAGCAGGAAAATCCATCATCATCGGGGCGTTGAACCTGGTGTTGGGCGAGCGCGCCGAGACGGAGAGCATCCGCACCGGTGCCGCCAAAGCCATTGCGGAAATCAGCATTCGAGTTCCGGATGATGCCGGACTTGCCTCGCTTCTGAAAGATGCCGGCATCGACCCTTCTCCGACACTACTATTACGACGGGAAGTGAGGGAAGCGGGCAGTCGCGCGTTCATCAACGATACGCCTGTGACAGTCGCCATCCTCAAACAGGTGGGTGATTATTTGGTGGATTTGCATGGTCAGCACGATCATCAATTGTTCTTGAAAGAAGAAGAACATCGGAAGGTGGTGGATGCGCTTCCGGCCGTAAAACCGGCTTTGGAAGAGTGGCAGACACAGTATTCCGTGGTTCAGTCTTTGAAAACTGAGCTGAATCGATTGAAGAAGCGCGAGAACGAGCTGAATTCCAAGCTCGAATTGTCGCAATACCAGTTGAAGGAATTGGATGGAGCGCGGATTGATGCCGATGAGATCGGATCGATGCTGCAAGAAATGAAACTCCTCGATTCGGCCGAAGAATTGGATTTGAAAGCGGCGATGGTGGCGGAAATCGGCGCTGAGACCGAGCCGAATGTGATGGAATTGTTGGCCAAGATGGAAAGCGCGTTGGAAGATCTGGCGCAGATCGAGCCCGGATTCCAGCCGTTCTTGCAGGAATTCACGGCCGCGAAAATCAGCATTGATGAAGCCGTGCGATTCGCGGAGCGATACAGAAGCGGAATCGAGCACAATCCGCAGCGCTTGGAATATCTGAGGGGAAGGCAATCGGAATTGAAGCGGCTCGAGAAGAAGTATGGAAAATCGCCGGAGGAGTTGGTGGCGTGGATGGACGAGCTGCGCCGCGAAATTCATCTGGCTGAGAACTTCGACCTGGAAATCGGAAAATTCGCGGCGCAGCTCGAAGCGGCGCAGGCGCGGCTCGGAACCGTGGGAGAGCAACTGCACCAGGCCCGCGCCGGCGCCGGGCGCCAGCTGGCTGCCGCACTAGCCAAGGCCCTCGCGTCGCTCGGTCTGCCCTACGCCGTGTTCGAGGTGCGGCAGGACAGGCTGGCGCAGCCAACGGAATTCGGCGCCTCGGACGTCCGGTTCTACATATCGACCAACCGCGGCGAGGCGCCGAAGCCGTTGGCCCGAACCGCCTCCGGCGGTGAGATCAGCCGCGTGATGTTGGCCCTCAAATCGGTGATCGCACGGGAGCAGCGGCTACCGGTCATGATTTTTGATGAAATCGATACGGGTATCTCAGGTGCCGTGGCTGAGAAAGTGGGTCAGACTATGCGAGAACTCAGTGGTGTTTGCCAAATCATTGCCATCACGCATCAGCCACAAATCGCATCCCAGGCGCATCGTCATTATGTGGTGGCTAAAGAAGAGCAGGGGGACAGAACCATTACCACCATCCATCCGCTCACACCCGAGCAGCATATCCGGGAAGTGGCGGTATTGATGAGTGGAGATGTGGTGACCGACGCCGCGATTACAAGCGCTCGTCAGTTGATAGAACGGGCTGAAAGCGTCTGATTTCCGTGGCGATGCCTTCGGCATCCAAGCCCACTTCCCGATAGAGTTCTTTCGGCGAACCGTGTTCAACGATACGGTCGGGAACTCCCATGATTGACACTCGGATTCCGGGATGCTCGGCCGACACATATTCCGCCACCGCAGATCCAAACCCACCGATGCGTGTTCCATCTTCTATGGTCACGAATCGGGTATACCGCGTCGACAACTCATCGAGCAATGCGGTGTCCAGCGGCTTCGCAAAGCGTATATTGACCACGGCCGGAAAGAGTCCTTCTTCGGCAACAAGTTCCGCTGCGGCAAGCGCATCATACACGAGCGGACCATAGCATAGCAGAGCCACTTCGTGACCCTCACGGAGCACGATGCCTTTGCCGATCTCCATCGACGCCGGGTGTTCAGGCATTGGCAAACCCCGACCCTCGCCACGTGGATAACGGATCGCGAACGCACCATCCTCATATTTCGACGCCGCAAACATCATGTCACGAAGCTCCACCTCGTTCATCGGCGAGGCCAACACGATGTTCGGCACGCCCCGCAAGTAGGCGATATCATACAATCCGTGGTGGGTGGGCCCATCCGCCCCCACCAATCCCGCGCGATCCATGCAAAACACGACGGGCAGTTTTTGGATCAGCACATCATGAACTACCTGATCATATCCGCGCTGCAAGAATGATGAATAGATACCGACATAAGGTTTTAGCCCTTGTGTGGCGAGTCCGGCAGCGAACGTGACCGCATGTTGTTCGGCGATGCCCACATCGAAACATCGGTCTGGCAATTCTTGCATCATTTTCAGCAATCCGGTTCCGCTCGGCATGGCCGCGGTGATGCCATAAATTCTCTCATCTTTTTTCGCGAGCTCGATGAGTGTGTCCGCAAACACATCCTGATACTTCGGAGGAGTTGGTTTGGTCGGCTTCACAGCCAATGACGCACCCGTGATCTTATCAAACGGACTTCCGGACGCATGCCATTTCACCTGATCACGCTCGGCAGGTAAGAATCCTTTTCCTTTGATGGTGACCACATGCAATAGTTTCGGACCCGGAATGGATTGCAAATCTTGCATCATTTTGACGAGGGCCTTCACATTATGTCCATCCACCGGACCATAATATTTGAAGCCCAACGCGCGGAACAGAGATCCAGGTGTTAAAGCCGTCATCATCACCGATTCCAGGCGCGAGGCGATTTTCCGCATCTTGTCTCCTGCCGCGCGGAAATGACCCAGCATATCGTAAATCTCGTCGCGCAGTTTGTTGAATGTGCGCGAGCTGGTGATATCGGCCAGATATTCTTTCAAGGCGCCCACGTTCGGGTCGATCGACATGTTGTTGTCGTTCAGAATCACCAGAACATTGCTTTTCATGGCGCCGGCATTGTTCAAGGCCTCGAAGGCCTGTCCTGCCGTCATCGAGCCATCTCCTATGATCGCCACCGTCTGACGCGTTTCTCCTTTTTTCTGAGCGGCGACGGCCATGCCCAATGCGGCGGAAATGGAGGTACTGGAATGACCCACACCAAACGTGTCATATTCACTTTCACTGCGCTTGGGAAATCCTGCGAGGCCGTGATATTTGCGATTCGTGTGGAAATTGTCGCGGCGACCGGTCAAAATCTTATGTCCGTAGGCCTGATGTCCCACATCCCAGACCAACAAATCGTGCGGAGTCTTGTAGGCGTAATGCAAGGCCGTTGTGAGTTCGACCACGCCTAGGCTGGCGCCGAAGTGTCCGCCGTGCACCGACACCACATCAATAATTTTGTCTCTCAGTTCATCGCAGACCGTTTCGAGCTGGTCTGGCGACAGTTTCCGAAGGTCCGCAGGGGACTGGATATTCTCAAGCAAAGACATAAATCATCGTCTGGTTTTCAGGCAGAGTTCACTTTTTCTATACGTAGCTCGGCTTCTTCTAGTATGGTGGAGCAGTATTTCGAGAGGGCAATGCCTTCCTCATACAACTTCACCGACTCTTCGAGAGACACGCTCCCGTCTTGAAGCTTGGTCACGATGGTTTCCAGCTTCTTTAAAGCCTCTTCAAAAGGGATTCGTTCCTGCGAGCTCATGTTTACCAGTCGATTAGCGTGATGTGTGTTCCGTCTGACCTGTAATGTAGGGCTCGATGTCGACTTGTGAAACGTATTTCGGCATCGGACACTCGCATTCGTCGCACAGCCTCGGCATGCGGATGGCGGTACCGGTTGCGCAGGCCCAGACTCACGGCGATATGGCTCGGGTCCACCGTTTCAATGAATGGAATGCCGCTGCTGGTCTTGCTCCCGTGGTGACCCGCCTTGAGCACATCCGCCTGTAGCAAGGTGTCGAACCGAGCCACTAGGTCTTCTTCCGCTTTCATATCCGCATCGCCCGTGAACAGGAAAGATGTGGTTCCATAAACGAGCTTTAAGACTACTGAATACGGGTTCGGGTCACTTCCTTTCATCAACGAATCGGGATGTAGGATCAGCAGTTTCATGGATGGATCGGGGCTTACTTCCATCCCCCGCCTACCTGCGATGACTTCTATGTATTTTTCTCGTGCTTTTTGCCTCCAACCGAGTTCAAAGACGGATTTCGATGGAAAATCGGCATGGATGATGCGTCCGATGGGCATATTGTCGATCAAATAATGCATGCCTCCGGTATGATCGGCATGCGGATGGGATAAGATGATCAGATCGATGTGGGATATTCCTCGCGCGGCGAGATCGGGCGCGATGACATCCTTCCCTGAATTTCGTCCGGGGGAGAACATGCCTGTATCGTATAAGATGGTGTGGCCGGATGGGGATTGGACCAAGACCGCGTCTCCCTGTCCTACGTCATAAATGATCACATCGAGCGGTCTTGTACTCAAGTACTCAAGGAAGGACAAGGAAGACTTTAGTGGCCAAATTGTGAGTGCAGCAATTAACCATATCCATCTTCTACGTTTGTTTTTCCAGACGGCCAGCAAGGCGCAGCAGAAGAACCAGATTAGGAAAAGCCAGGGGCTGGGTTTCGGGACTGCGGTCCAGGCGCCGGGGACGGTCTCCATCCATGTGGCGGAGTAGGACAATGCGGATGCGGCCAGATCCGCGGGATAGTTGAAGATCCAGCCCCAATCCGGCAGTAGAAAACTGAACGGTACTGCCGCGAAACCCCATAAGAACAAAAACTGGGTGAGCGGGACGCCCGTGAGGTTGGCAATGGGTCCCATCCACGCGAATTCGCCGAAATACCAGGCCAGAATGGGATACAGGCCGATCTGAACCACGATGGAGACGCTCATGAACTGGATCAGTTTTCCGTACCAGCGCTCCTGCCACGCATACGGGATGGATTGCTGCACGACCGGCATGATGAGAAGCAATACCAGTACCGCCGAGAACGACAATTGGAAGCCGATATCGTACAGATAAGCCGGTTTGATAAGGAGCAGCACGAAACCCACGCCAGCAAGGATGTTCACGCTGTCGCTCACACGTTCGAAGAGTCGGGCATAGGCGAAGAGGATGGCCATGAGTCCGGCGCGGTTCACCGAGGCGGAAAACCCGGTGATGGCGGCATATAGAATCAGAATGATCGTGATGAGCAGGAAGCCGCCCATTCGACCATGCTGCCTCGTCCAGATATACGGAATGAGGAACCAGATGGGCGCGAGCAGGAAGCCGACATGCATGCCGGAAACGGCCATCAGGTGCGAGAGTCCGGACCGCGCGAACGATTGCCGTTGGGCGGGATCGAGCTCGTTTTTTTGTCCGAGGAGTATGGCCAGGGCGAGTTCCTGGTTGGCGGGCGAGAAGTTATTCCGGATACGGTCGGCCAAGATGTGCCGTTTCGTGTCAGACAGCACGCGGGGCACGGATGCGAGGGTGCCGACATGGCTGATGCCTTGCTTGCGAAGCCAGGCTCCGTAATCGAACTCATTGGGGTTCCGTCTTTGCGGAAAGGGGTTCAGGCGGATGGAGGTGGTGATGGAGACGCCCGTACGGAAGCGTCGCAGGTCGAGGGAATCGGTGCTAAGGCGGAGGGCTTCGCCGGTGGGGAGGTCGAGCACCAGGGCGAAGCGTCCGGTGCTGGTGATGTTGCTGCTTCGGATGCGGCCGTCAACGACAACGGTATCTCCCACGAAGGGATCGAGCGGCGAGCTGGGGAAGGGCTGCGGACGTCCCACATCCGCCACAAAACTTCCGGCCAGAATCACCATCCATAGCGAATGGGCCACGGCGAAGACATAGCGGGGGGACGAGAAGGCGTGATGGAGTCCCCATTCGGCGAGAGCTTGGATGGCCAAGGTGGCGAGCACCCATTCGACGGTGACGGGCAGCTCCGCCACGATGCCGGCGATCAGGCACAGACAGACGCGCACCGCGGGGTAGCGTGCGAAAGGGAAGGAGGTGGTGTCGACTCTCATATATCATAAGAGGCGACAAAGCGGGAAATCTTACAGGAATCGTTCCGGATTTAGGAACGATTGCGATTCAACAACCTCCCCCACTTGTACTGCCTCCATCGGTAGAACCCCTGCGCGAAAAGCCAAATGAAGGGTGTGAGGAGTCCGGCGCGGATGTCGACTCGGTCTTCGTAGAGTGTGCGTCCATCCCCAAGATCCGGACCGATCGTGATCACATGATCCCAGACTTGGACCAACTGTCCGCCGCCATTGTCGCGGATGCGGTACGTGCCCGGTTCATCGGTGGGTGGATGTTCAATGCGGATGGATTGCTCGCCCATCGGAAGGATGCCGAAGAAACGCATCCCTACCCGGTATTCTCCGGGCGACCAAATGTTTGGAAGCTCAGGCGGCTGGATCGGAACGAAGCGCAGCAGCGGTCCGGAAATGTAGAGCAGCGTATCAGAGCGTTGTACGAGCCGGGCGACACGATCCGCCGGGGCATTCAGTGTTGTGGTGATAGTGGCGATCATGGTTAGAAGATCGCAAAAAAATGCCGCTCAACATCTCTGCTGAACGGCATTTCATCTCGATTGGGCAATCGATGTTTATCGATCGGATCGTTCGGGGCTTGCAGACATCACTTCGTCGAGTTCTTCTCTCGTTTTACCGAGTTTTTTCTGAAGCTTGCCATACATCTCGTCTTTTTTACCGTCAGCGAACATCAAATCATCGTCTGTCAAGTTTGCGAACTTCTGTTTGAGCTTTCCTTTCTGCTCATTCCAGTTTCCTTTCACTTGGGTTGTATTCATGGTTTTGAACTCCGTCTTGTGAATGATTTTCTTACCTCATCCAATGTGCGGACATTCATTCCGGTTCATTTTATACTTCGATGGGAAGTTTGTACATCCTTCACACATTGGGGTCGGCTGACAACGTCAACTCCTTCGCCCCATTCTTCCAAATATCATTTCCGAGGTCGATCAGTTTTTGGCGGTCTTCCTCCACCACTCTGGCGAAGATATTGCAGGCATCCAAACCTTTCCCGGCGCCATAATAAATCCCAAAGCAATTGGCGGTTTTGGCGCGTTTGGGGTGCATCGGACCAAAAACGACTTCTCCAGGTTCTGTGAATACCGATGCGTTTTCTTGGATGATGTCGAGAGGTGGGACATCATCAATCCAGATCTCTTGTCCCGAAACTCTGGCATGCTTAAACGTCCGCGTGAAGGGCAGAATGCTTTGAAACGCGGCGGTTGTGACCGACGCTGTGTCAAGGTAATAGTCAAATCGGATGGTGAGTCCGGATGAAGTGAGGATGAATCCGTTCATGTCAGAATCTTACACGGAGTGTTGAGGACATCTAAAGTATCAAAACTTGATCTTATATCAAGAGGATGGGGATCACCACCCCGCTCTCTCGAACCACACCAGCACCATCACAATCACCACCGAGGCCGGAACGACCACGACCCAATCGTTCACTTTCAGCAGTTTTGGAAGGTTGATGTCGCCATAATATCCTGCTTTAAGGATGCCGTCTTTCAATTGAGGATACATCACCGCGAAGATCCAGGTACCCAGCAGGATGCCCGCAAGTCCGCCTGTGATCGCATCCAGATAGCCGTTTCCGATGGCTCCGGCGATGGTTCCCGGGCAATATCCGAGCACGGCGAAGCCCGCGCCAAACAGCAAACCCCCAATCACATTCATGCCCACGGAGCCTTTTTTGAGTTTCAGTTCGATCCAGCCCATGGATTTCATCGCATACACGCCGATCATCCCTGTCACGATGGCTGACAACATGATTTTCAGTACGGTATAGTCGGTCAGTAGCAATTGACCCAGAATCACGTCGTATTTGGTCACCCCGCCTTTGTGGAGCAGAAAACCGAATACGATTCCAAATCCCAATCCGACCCATATGGGCCGTTTATCTTTTGATGTGTCCATAATTATCGGATTAAGCGATGACGTTAAAGATGACATGAGCGGCGATGATTCCCCCTATGAAAAAGCAGATGGCCGACACCCAGCTCGATACGGCCAACTGCAACGTCCCGCTGATGCCATGACCACTCGTGCATCCCCCCGCGAAGCGCGAGCCGAAGCCAAGTAGGATGCCGCCTGCCACAGCGACCACCAATCGCAACCCCACACTGTCACCAAAGGCGGATTCCCATAACGACGGAACCCAAACTCCGATCTGGAAATCACCGGATATGTACGCGGATAGAAACGAGCCCAAAACCACACCCATCACCAGCATCCACTGCCAGTCGATATCCAGTTTGATCTTCTCGTAATAGGGTCGTTGGATTGCTTTTCCCGTGATCGCGTTCTCGATCATGCCGGCCGTACGGGCAAAGGATGTCGACGTGGCGATGGGTTTTCCCGAAATCAGGAACGTGAGCCAGCTCAATACGCCTATGCCAATCCCAACGGCATAGGGCGACCACGTGACAGCGGTGAGTACGGATGTGATGGGTTCCATGAATTACTCTCCCGCCGCGTCATAACCCGTCATTCCACCGGCCACATTGAACACGTTTTCGAATCCATGCTGACACAAAATGCTCGTTCCCAGACTGCTTCGATTTCCAGAACTACAAATGACAATGATCGCATCATCCAAATCGAGTTCGGTATATCGTTCGCGTAAATCGGCCACAGGGATGTTGATGGCACCTTCGATGTGTCCCATCTCGAATTCCGTTGTGGCTCTCACATCCAATAGAACGAAGGCGTCTATGTCTGGAATCATATCACGTAATTCTGCCGCGGAGATTTGTGCGACGTGAGAGGTTTCGTAACCTTTCGTCACCCATCCCGATAGTCCACCATCCAAATAACCTACCACGCGATCTTGGCCAACTCGCCTGAGCCATACATTGGTTTCTTCGGCTTTCGCATAACTATCGGCAACGATGAGCAGGTCTTTGTCGATCGGTAGCACCCATCCGGCAAATGTGGGAAGGTTCCCGTCGATGTCCAGGCTCCATGCGCCTTTGATGTGTTGAGCACCGAAGGCGAGGTAACTTCGGGTATCGACCACAGCGATGTCTTCCGTCTCGACCCAATTGTGGAACGCTTCCGCATTGAACTCGTTCATGCGAGGCAGGTCTAAAATCAGCTCCGGACCTTGACGGTTGATGTCATTGCATCGGCTGAAGTGATCTGGCGCGGGCGGCATCCCATCAATCAGCGCATGGATGAATTCTTGCTTGTCGGTGAATTGAAGGGATGGGTTGTATTTCTTTTCATAACCGATGGTGGAGCGCCACTTGGCTCCCATGGAGCGTCCACACAAGGAACCGGCGCCATGTGCGGGAAGGACTTCGCAATAATCCGGTAGCTTCAGAATCTTGTCGAACAGACTGTGATACAATTTGTCGGAAAGCTCATTGGCGATATCGGGGAAAATATCAGGTCGGCCCACATCCCCCACAAAAAGAGTGTCGCCCACAAAGGTGCAAACGGGTTCTTCGCCGCGCGCCGTATCCACCACCACATAACAGAGATGATCGGGCGAATGGCCAGGGGTTTCCAGTACCTTGATCACAATATCCTCTAATTCAATGGTATCCCCTTCCCGCAGGGCGACATGCTCGAATTCGCATTTGGCCGATTTCGCCACATAAATAGCGGCACCGGTTTTTTCAGCAAGGTCCATATGGCCCGATATGAAATCGGCATGCATATGGGTTTGAAGGATGTGGGTGATCTGAACGCCCAAGTCACGAGCTTCATCGATATACAGATCGACGTCGCGTTGAGGGTCGATGACCGCGCAGCATTCCTCTCCGGCCAGGATATAGGAACTGAGCGCGATCTTGTTCATGAAAAAATGTTTGATGAGCATATGTTGTGTTGGTTTGGATGATGGGTTATTTAAATCATGAAGACATAGAACAGGGTGACGGTGACAACCAGAAACAGGATGGTCATTCCGCTCCCCGCTTTGATATAGTCGAAATTGCGATATCCGCCCGACGACATCAGAAACGCATTCACCTGATGTGTGGGCAATACAAAGGAATTGGCGGCGCAAACGGCGGCCATCAGCACCAGCGGACGAGGATCCATATTGGCGATCGTGGCCATTCCAATCACCAGTGGAGCCAGAACGACGATGGCGCCCACATTCGACATGAACAGCGAGAAGGCGGTAGACAGCACGCCGATCATCATCACAAAGAAAACGGGATGCAGATCCACGACCACACTCATGATGGATTCGGCGAGAAAATTGGCTGTACCGGTTTTTTGCATGGCCACGCCAAGCGGAATGAGTCCGGCCAGCATAAAAACCACCTTCCATTCAATGGCTTCATAGGCGTCGGCGATCGACAAGACACGGGTTAGGACCATGCCAAGCGCTCCGGTCAGAAATGCCATGGATATCGGAAAGCCGATCACGGCCAGAGCAATCGCCGAGACAAAGCAAGCGATGGCGGGCCATAAAATGGACCTGTTTTGGGGTTTGACATTGGATGACTTGGCTCGTGCGGCTTCTTCCTCCGAATCTCCCGTTTCCAGATCGGTGGCCTTGGGCAGCACCATCCGTCCGAACAGCAAGAAATACCCGATGCCCGACAGCAGAAGCACGATACCGATGGGCGTCACACTGAATAAGTTGTAGGCTTCAAATCCATCGGTTCGAAGGAGGTCGTTCACCAGGATGAGCGGCCCCGAACCGACCATCGTCAGTGTTCCACCCAAGATCGCGGCAAACCCGACCGGCATAATGAGAGCGGATGCGGGAATTTTGGTGCGTCGTGACACTTGCATGATTCCGGGCAGAAACAGAGCGGCGGATCCGATGTTTTGAATCAAGCCAGATAACAGTCCGGCGGAGAGGGAAAGCCAGCCCACCAGATTTCGTCGGCGGGTGCCGGCTTTTTGGATCACAAAAGATGAAAAATCGCTCATGATTCCCGTCCGAGCGATGCCACGCCCTAAGATCATCACGCCCATCATGGCGATCACGGCATTGCTCGAAAACCCGGAGAACATCTCTTGCGGGTTCAGAATGCCGGCCCATCCTAACGACAGCATGCATCCAATCGCCACCACATCGATGCGAACCACATCCAAAATGAGGAACATCATCGTCAAGACGAGAATGGTCAAAACGATGATGATGTTTGTATCCATTTTGATGAAGATTCACAACGGTTTATGTCATCTTAAACGATGACTAAACCGAGTGTTGGTTTCATCAGAAATGTGGGAAAAGCCGAGGATTAATCAGTTACAAAATCATGACGATGAATTGTATGAATCTCACATTGAAACGCGAGTTACCAAACTAAAAATCAAAGAGCTCGCCGAGCAAACCTTTGTTCTTTTTTTTATATGTGTAATCGTCGCGGTGGTAGTCGCGGCGATCGTCACGATCTTTGTAGCTGCGTTCTTGAGGCGCAGGACGCTGTGCAATCGGCGCAGGTGCGGTCGGTATCGAGCGCTCAATGATTTTGTCCAGCTCACCACGGTCTCGCCTGAC
>CAYPOI010000081.1:0-11882 GCA_964412365.1 uncultured Chitinophagales bacterium
TGGTGTCGTGGTCGTTCAGATAGGTTTTGACTTTCTCGATCAATTGGGCGTCGTGCGCGCGATTCTCATCCAGCCAGAAAATGGCTGGTGTATCGCTGAGGCGGGCACGGGTCACGGCCAGTTTCACCCAATCACGGATGGCGGCGTCTTTGGTCTGACACATGCGGAAGACATCGCCTTTTTTCACAGGCTGATCCATGATCACGGCGCCGGTGGCATTGTCCACCACGCGGATGTTGCCGTCGGCCGGAGCTTGGAAGGTCTTGTCGTGCGAGCCATATTCTTCCGCTTTCTGTGCCATGAGACCCACATTCGGAACACTTCCCATGGTCGACGGATTGAACGCGCCGTTGCTTTTGCAGAAATCAATGGTGGCTTGGTACACACCGGCATAGGAACGATCCGGAATCACGGCTTTGGCGTCTTGTTCGTTGCCTTGGGCATTCCACATGCGTCCGGAGGTGCGGATCATGGCCGGCATGGATGCGTCGATGATGATGTCGGATGGCACATGCAAATTCGTGATGCCTTTGTCGGAATTGACCATCGCCAATCCTGGACGCTTCGCATACACCGCTTGGATGGCGGCTTCGATCTCGGATTGTAGGGGATGTCCTTTGATCTTGGCATAGACGTCGCCCAATCCGTTGCGGGTATCCACACCCAGTTGGCGGAACAGGTCGCCGTAGGCCTCGAACACATCGGCGTAGAACACATCGACCACCGCGCCGAACAGGATGGGATCGGAGATCTTCATCATCGTGGCTTTCAGATGCAAGGAGAACAGAATGCCTTGGTCTTTGGCGTCGTCGATTTCCCGAGCGATGAACGATTTGAGAGCGGAGAGGCTCATCACGGAACTGTCTATCACGTCGCCGGGCTTGAGAGAGATGTTGGGTTTGAGCGTGGTTGTGGTGGGGCCAACAAACTCGATCCGGGCCTCAGTCGCGGCCGCGATCGTGCGCGACTGCTCACTTCCGTAAAAATCGCCCGATTCCATGCTAGACACATGCGTCTTGGAGTCCTTGCTCCAGGCTCCCATCGAATGCGGATGCTTTTTGGCATAATTCTTCACGGCTTTCGGGGCACGGCGGTCGGAATTTCCTTCGCGAAGCACGGGGTTCACCGCCGATCCAAGCACATTCGAGTAGGTTGCTTTTACTTTTTTTTCGGCGTCGGTGGTGGCCACTTCTGGATAATCAGGCAGTGCGTATCCTTGTGATTGCAATTCCTTGATGGCGGCGATTAATTGCGGGATGGATGCGGAGATGTTCGGCAGTTTGATGATGTTCGCTTCCACATGCTGCGTGAGCGCGCCGAGCTCGGCCAAGTCGTCGCCGATGCGCTGATCCGCCCTCAAAGACTCTGGAAAATGGGCGAGGATGCGGCCCGCCAATGAAATGTCGCGGGTCTCGACCGTAATGCCCGCCGATTTGGTAAACGATTGAACGATGGGCAGAAGGGAATAGGTGGCCAGCATCGGGGCTTCGTCGGTAAGCGTGTAAATGATTTTAGGTGTCATGGAACGGTAGACGGTTAACGGTTGACGGTTTTCTGTGAAGAGGAGGAAGACGAAAGTAGGAAGTAGGAAGAATTTACGGAATCTTAACCGTCTACCGTCTACCGTCTACCGTCTACCGTCTACCGTCTACCGTCTACCGTCTACTGTCTACCGTCTACTGTCTACCGTCTACCGTTGTGCGAGGCGCGAAGCAAGAGGGGTTCTCAAGGTGCATCAAAGGTGCATCACCGTCAAATAAACGGCTCAAAACTCATCGCATCCCGCATCCACCATCCCGCATCATGCTTCCAAAAGTGGGCCCAGCAGGACTTGAACCTGCGACCAATCGATTATGAGTCGACTGCTCTGACCGACTGAGCTATGGGCCCATAACGCCCCAAAAGGTAAAAAAAAAGCACCGGATTCTCACCCGGTGCTTTTCTCAGAAGCTTGTATCGGACGACGGCTTATTGGGCAGTCGTGGTATCAGCAGCTACAGAGTCCATGGCTGTCGTGTCTACAGCTACAACGGTCGAATCGACAGCTGGAGTTTCGACAGTGACTTGGGTCTCTTGCGTGGTGCAAGAAATACCCACGACCACGATCAGTGCAAAAAGAATGGAACGCATACGGTTGGTTGAGTTAAGGGTGCTTGCTTTACATCATGATGTATGATTTAGGCGACATAAGGTACGGACTTCTTATTACGACAGTCAATGGATATCTTCTGTTTTTTAATGGCTTAGGCTTGGAAGCGCTATTCTAATAGATAGGGGCTTCTTCGTATTTTACAGCATGAACCATATCATTCGATTTTCGCTTCTCATCCTCTCTTCCGTCTTCCTCGCTACCTCTTTAATAGGGCAGGATGCCGATGCCGACCGCCTGTTTTCCGAAATCGAACGGCGTTCGAATGCGATCAAATACGAGTCCGGGCAAGTGAAAATGTCCATTTTCGACGCCCGTGGACGGTCCCGCGTGCGCGATATCGATTCCTGGAGCTTCAATGAAGGGGATGTGAGCAAAGTGCTGGTCCGCTTCCAATCACCCGCGGATGTCCGTGGCACCGCATTGCTCACGTTGCAAGACGGAAATCAGGATTCCCAAAAGCTCTATCTGCCGGCGATCGGACGCATCCAGACCATTGGCGCGGCTCAATTGTCGGACCGATTCATGGGATCCGATTTCCTGTTCGATGATTTTCGTCCGGTCGATTTTTCCGATTTCAAATTCCAAGTTCTTAGCAAATCACCCGATAAATGGACCGTCCGGGGTACGCCTGCATCCGAACGAACCTTCTCGTATGCGGAGTATGTGGTGGATCCGGTCCGGTATGTGATGTTGGAAGCCGTCTATTACAACGCTGCCGGCAAAGCCACCCGAAAACTCACGGTGACCGACATCCAAGAAGTGATGTCCGGTATCTGGCGAGGCAATCTACTCGAAATGCGCGACCTGCTCACGAACCGCCGCACCGAGCTCCTTTGGAAGAACCGGGTGTTCGACAAAACCATCCCCGCATCCACCTTCACCGAACGCGAGCTTACTCGCTTTTAACGGGGCGCCAGGTTAGGACCGGGATGTTCGTGGCATGAACCACGCGCTCTGTGGTGGATCCCATGAACAAGTGATTCAATCCGCTGCGTCCATGCGTCGTCATCACGATCATATCGGCGTTTTCTTGCGCAAAATCCGTGATTTCGTAATGCGCGGAGAGTCCTTTCGTGACCTCGATCCGCACCGGAACCTTGCGTTCCTGCCCATGGCGTGTCAATATGAAAAACGACTGCGCATTGCCTTGCTGATAGCGGATATGCAACTCCGGATTGCGTTCGAGCCAGTTCGCGATTTTAGATGCGAGTTTTTCGCGGATGCTTTCCAGCTCGTCGCGTCCGGCTTCACGTGGCTCGTTTTCGGAAAGACTTCCATACAACTCGACCACATGAAACAGGACGATTTCGGCAGATAAGGAATCGGCCATTGACATCGCGCCGCGAAGCGCATGAAACGAATTTTCGGAATAATCGGTCGGCACCAAGATCCGGTTCACATCCCCCGGCACCGCATCTTTCGGAATGGAAAGGACCGGAACCGTAGCGATCCGCGTGGTTTTATCGGTGGTGGTTCCGGTGAACAGCCGATGTCGGCCTTCGCCGGTGGCACCCATCACAATCACATCCGCATTCCGTTTTTCCGCTTGACTCGCAATGGCTTCCGACGCCTTGAAATCCACCTTCACCACCACATCCCCTTGATGATCGGTCAGGATATGATGCGTCATATCGTCTTGCAGGCGGACCTTGGTTTCTTCCAGCATCTTCGGATAGATGTCTTTGTCCATATCGATCGGCAGGCCCATTCTCGAAATGCTGTCGTTCAGATATCGGAACGATGGGATCACATGCAAGAGATCGATTTTGCCACCGTATTTGGCGGCAAGGGCGTTGGCGAACGGGTAGGCCGCGCGCGAATCTTCGGAAAAATCGGTGGCGACAAGGATGCGATTCAGGCGGATCATGGGTACCTCATTGGGTTTGTCTGAATGAAGTTTATGGCTTTATCCATCCTTTCGCAATGGAATAGCAGAAGATGTCAGCATTCGGTCAACCAAGATCATATGGGGAAGGGTGAGCAGGCTGATGGCGACGAATCCATACAAGATCCAATGGGAGGGAAGCAGGCTGGATCCGATCCAAAACCATAAAAGAACGATCCCTACCAAAGCGGCGAGCGTCATCGGGATGCCCTTGCGGATCACACTCCATAAATCGGGCAGCTCCAGAAACGTTTGGAGTTCGCGCAAGTGACCGATGCTGTGCCATAGCACGAAGTAGGCGCTGAAGCCGGTGAGCAATGGGACCGTCATGAACAAAACGACCAGCCATGCGACATCGAACAGCTCGTTGAAGGGAGCCTCGGTGGTGCGCAATATCGTGATTACGTGGATGCCGACTCCCCCAATCGCAGCCGTCAGGCCTAACCACGACGGTACAGCGATCATGAGCACGGGTGAAACAATGGCCATGGCCTCGTTCAGGTTGAGGCCGAATAGCACGCCGAGAACCGCCAGGCTTCGGGTGATCGTCACCAAGCGTGGCATGCGGCTGTTCAGATGTGCCGTATCTCCCTGACCAAAATGCCAGACCGTCAGCGCAAGGAAGATGACCAAACCGAGCCACGGCAGCATCAACCAGACCAATCCGTAAATCCCCATCACGCCCAGATAACCGGCGAGAAAACGAGGCCATCCGCCGGAATCCACCTTGAACGCGACGTGATGATCGAGTGCGCCATGCAACATGCCGATGGAACCGGTTCCGATCAGAAAGATCGCAAGATCCCAACGGAGGGCCCATTCGGGGGCGATCAAACTCAGCAGGATGAGCGGGATGCTCAGGAGGTGACGTGTCGCCATAAGGATTTGAGGAACGGAGTGAGGGGAAGCCGGAAGAAGATGCCAATTTCTTGGCGAAGGGTGGTCTTTTCGTCCAAGAAGCGAAAGATGGTGTCGATGGGGACTCTTGAAAATAGGGATCGGAAGATCGGAACGACCGCCTCGGGCCACTGACGGATGATCCTGTGAAGCAAGGCGTCGTAGAATGCGAATCGTGGCGATGAGGACGAAGAATAAGATGGGACTCCGTCTCGGACCAACGTCACAGCCAAATGTCGGCATGTGTCCTGCATTCGTGCGAATGCGTATCCGGTGGAGGGTTTCACAGCGCCGGCGATGGTTCCGATCGGGAAGGTGGCGGGATTCGGTTGCACCAGGTTTGGAATCGCATCCATCGGGATGCGGCCCGTTTCGGTGCTTTGAATCGTGTATGACTCCGGTTCAAGCTGATACGTGGCACGGACATAGTCGGTGAGACGGTGCTCATACTCCTCTATCGACCATGTCGCCGGAGAGAAACTCGTGATTTCCACCAGTGCGAGCGTCGATTCGAAAGGCAGCACATACCCGAACACGGCGCCGCTCGGATGTTGGGGCACATCAAAATCCATCAAGGTCATGATGCGGGCATCGAATACGGGACGTTCCGTTTTGATCATCCAGCCATGAAAATGCTGCCATAAGTGAATATCGGCGCGTTTGCCGGGGATCCAACTCGTGAAGATCCAATCGCAGGCCAGTCGATCATCACCCAGTTGCACCCAAGCTAGCCCCGGACCATCATAACCAAACCCGGTCGCGGGTTTCATCACCCAATCGATCGTATGACGACCGTCGTTCAACCCCATCACATAGGTGTGGTAATCCGGACCCGATGCGTATACATAGGAATTCAGTTCCGGTTTAAGAACTCGATCACCAAACCGTATTTGCTTCCAGTGGGCGGAATGATAAGGTCTGATGTCATCCGCTGGAAGCCAACGGCACCACGTGCGTTGTCGATACGATTCGGGATCCGGATCGACCATCGTGATGTGGAGTGGCACATCACCGACAAGCAACAAGCTCTCCAGCATGTTCAAACCCGCACCCCCCGCACCGACAATGACGATGTGTTTCATGGACGAATAAAGGATAAACCAACCCTTTTCGTTCAACGACAACTACTTTACAATCATTTACAAACGGCATGAACGAATGGATTTTTGAAGCGCTTTCTAAATGGGTCCGCAAATTGCGGTCGAAAGCGTAATTCGCTTTCATTCAATCACTAAAAGGTCAATGTATTATGTCTCTACCATCGCTAACCGCCGGTGAATACTTGTTGGTCTACAACATGTTGTCATTCACCATCGCTGCCATGGGCGCGTCTTTCGCGTTTTTCATCATGGGTCAACAGCGAGTCGCACCGAAATATCGCATCTCTCTGATCGTATCGTCGCTGGTAGTCGGTATCGCCGCCTACCACTACTTCCGCATTTTCGGAAGCTGGCAAGGTGCCTATGAATTGGTCGGTGGAGCCTATGTGGCCACCGGTGTCGCATTCAACGATGCCTACCGCTATGTGGATTGGTTGCTCACCGTTCCCCTGTTGCTGGTGGAATTGGTCTTGGTGTTGAGCTTGGCTCGCGACAAGAGCGGTCCGATGCTTACCAAGTTGGGCATTGCTGCTTTCCTGATGATCGCATTGGGTTATCCAGGCGAGATCATGGCTCATGGCGACAAAACTCTCTTTGGTGCCTACGGATTCTGGGGAACAGCCAGCTCGATTCCGTTCTTCTACATCCTCTATATCTTGTGGGTAGAACTGGGCCAAGCGATCAAAGGTCAACCAGAGCGCGTCGGAGTCTTGTTCCGCAACATGCGCTTGTTGTTGGTATTCACGTGGGGCTTTTACCCGATTGTGTACATGCTTCCATTCTTCGGCCTCGACGCCACCCAAGCAGTGGTTTCGATCCAAGTGGGGTATGCCATCGCTGACGTATTGGCCAAAGCTGGTTACGGTGTCATGATCTACGCCATCGCTCGTGAGAAATCACTCGCCGACGGCTGGAACGACAACGTCGGTCTTGCCAAAGCGTAATCATGATTACCCGGTTTAAAACCTTGGTAATCGGATCCGTATCCGGTGCCTTGTTTGGAGTTGCCTTTGCCGCATTCGCTTCAGTCCTTCATATGGGACCGGAGCTATGGCATGGCATCTCCGAAACCTGGTGGTTCTTCGCCATGCTTGGCGCCTTCGCCGGTTGGTTTCATCCACGAGACCGACAACCGCTCATCTCATGAAACAAAAAAAGGCCGGATCTTCCGGCCTTTTTTGTTGGTGGCAATCAGTTCAGATAGGTGTCGAACCAATCCATCATGCGGATGTGATAATCATATCGTGCGGTGGAATTCCGGTTTCCATGTCCTTCGCCCGGGTACAATACCAAGCGCAAGGGAACCTCGGGCTTGCGCACCTTAATGTGGCGGAACAGCTCGAGCGATTGTCCCGGATGCACCCTCGTATCGTCTTTTCCATGCAGGATGAGAAGCGGTGTCTGCGAGCGATCCACATAATAAATAGGGCTGCGTTTCAGGTTGTCTTCCCAATAATCCCAGATTCGCTTGCGCGAATGAACGTGATACAATTCTTCGGGGATGTCGCTCGTGCCCCATTTCGAGATGTTGTTGCTGATGCCGACCGACATTACACCCGCCGCGAAGCGATGCGAATAATAGGTGCTCATCCACGCCGTGGCATACCCACCATACGATCCGCCGGTGACACCCACGCGCGCGCTGTCCGCAAGTCCAATCGCGATGAGATGATCCACGCCATCCACCACATCATCGAATTCTTTTCCACCCAGATCGCCTTGCGACATATAGGTGAAGGGAATGCCACGACCCGTGCTTCCCCGATAGTTCGGATAGAACACGGCATATCCTTTTGCCGCAGCCACATGTCCAGGCGCGTTGTAACTGGTGAGCCATCCGTTCGAATAGTGCGCTTCGGGTCCGCCGTGCACCACGGTGATCAGCGGATATTTGGTGCCGGCTTGCTCGCCGATCGGACGAAAAAGAATTCCCTGGATGGAGACACCATCACGCGAGGTGTAGGTGATGACCTCTTGCTTGGCCAAGGTCACGTCTTTCAGCGATGGGTTGGAATCGGTAAGGCGACGTGCCGCCTGATCGCGAGGTGTTTTGATATAGACTTCGTTCGGATGGGTCGGCGTGCTGGCCACAAACGCGATCGTCCCGTTCGTGGATGTGGAATATGAGGCGAAAATCGGTGAGGTGGTTGGCAGGATGCGGGTGAAACGCGATCCGTCAGGGCGCATGCTGCCGAAGCTGGTTTGTGTGCCTTCGCTGGCGATGAAACGGATTTCCTGGTTCGAATGCCAATGAAATGCGGCGAATTCCCCTTCGAAATCACTCATCAAATAGGTGCCCACGGCTTGGTTGCGGACCGGTGCGATTTTGAGGCGCGCGTCGGTCGGATCGTTCAGGTCAAACGCACCGCGAATGGCGAGAGATTTTCCATCCGGGCTGAATTCGAACCCGGCGAGTTTCCCGGCATGTTGGATGGTGTCGGTCACGGATTTCGTAGCGTGCGATACGATATAGATGGCTTGTGCCATGTATTGGTCGTCGACGTTCGGTGTTGGGGCCACGGAAAGAGCGAGTGTGGTGAGATCCGCCGTCCAAGCGATGTTGTAAACCGAACCGGGGATGTCGAGTTTGTGCGGCGTATGGCCGGCTTTATCCACGTTTTGCAAAAACGCTTTGCGGTTAGGGATGTATTCTTCGAACAATTCGGGTTGGTAGGGGAGGTCGGATTTGGGTCGAGCCGAAAGTTCATTGGCGATATACGCGATGTGGGCGCCATCGGAAGCCCAGACATAGGAGCTGATTGACGTTTCGTGGGAATGCAGTTTTTTCGGAGTTCCGCCCGTGGCTGGGATTTCGTACAGCGAGGAGCCGGCATCGCCTGGGCGTCGGGAAAGGAAGGTGATGGTCTGGGTGCGTGGCCGGATGGAGACGGCGGAGACGGAGGCATCGGTCACGAGAGGTTGCGAGGCCCCGGTTGCCGGATTCAGCACGTAGAGGTGGGTGGAGCTGGGGCGGTTTTCGGTCAGCGGGTTGGCGGGAACGGCCAAGGTATAGGCGAGGAAAGAGGCGTCGGGGGAGATCGACACGCTGGTGACGAGTCGGATATCCGCGACCTGCAACGGCGTGAGTCCCTGTGCCGCTAAAGCGATGGGGAAGAATAGGATAACGAGGAATTTCATGGCGATTGGTTTTTATATAGGTATGCTGTCCGCAAGTGGTGTTTATTCCTCAACATACCGCATTTGGAGGACGTGGGCAACGTTTTTTGGTGCCGCTACCCTCCAGATGCGCACGGATTTCACAGATTTATTTAGGAACGATAGTACTTGATTTCGACCAAATAAAGTTTTACATACCCAAAACCCCCATCCAATGACTCTCCCAATTCATATCACCCAAAGGCGGTGGAGCCGCAGATTGTCCTCAGAGGATGGGCTGCATGCTCCGAGATCCGACCATTTAAGTGAGGATTCATTTATTTATATAGTTATACTGTCCGCAAGTCCCTCTAAACTCCCATCAAACATCGTTTCGAGCACAGAGAGACCGTTGTTTATACGAAATGAGGTGACTTAACGCACAGATTCCACAGCTTTTTTTAGGAACGAAATTCCTTGCATTCGTAACTAAAATAGTTCATCTTCGATCGTTCAACGTCACAACGCCAGACCCCCATCCCAATGAAGCCACTCCTTCATCCGAGCGAGATATTTCATATTTACAATCATGCGGTAGGTTCAGATAACCTGTTCCGAGTTTCCGATGATTATATGAGATTCCTATCCGTCCTACCGTATCACACGCGGTTTTTCAGTGATCTCCACGCGTATTGTCTGATGCCGAATCACCTGCATCTGTTAATTCGAATCTGTTCGAAACATGAGATCATGAACAGACTGGTCAGAGAAGAAATAAAACGTATCAAAATGATTGATAAAGTTGGACTTATGGACGAATTTGAGTTCAGTAGATATATGTCGACGTGCCTAGGTCGTGCATTCAGCTCTCACGCACAGTACATGAATAGGACGTATTCCAGGATGGGAAATCTATTTATCTCAAACTTCAAGCGAAAGGCGATAACAGATGATGAATACTACCGAAACGTGGTTCGCTATATCCATCGAAATCCGGTGAATCATGGATTTGTCGAAGGAATGTCGGATTGGGCTTATAGCTCCTATCATCAGTACAGATTCATGGATGATCGGTACAAAGCAAGCTGCGGATTGTTCGACGTGTTTGGTGATTTTCAGAATTTCGTGGTAGCTCACGAGTACTCAAACCCCAGCACAGAATTCGTACCCGATTTCAATACTAAATCGGTGAATTCAAATTCGTCAGATAAATAATTAAGAACATCGCTACAGGCGATATTTGATAAGAGTATATGTAGACTTGCGGACAGCATCTACTCGCCATCCGATCAATCGACCCCGTCTAAAAGCCAATGAGCAGGCATTTCGGGCTATATTTGACAGGTATTTAGAGGGGCTTGCGGACAGCATCATCGTCATCCTCCGTCACCGCTCCCAACCTCGCGCGCTGCTCAGCCAATCTCGCCTCGAGCTCGGCTAATCTCATCTCGGCCTGTGCGATCTTGCGCCGGTCTTCGGCTATCTCGGCTCGGTTGACCCGACGATCCCGTTCTTTACGGTCCACCCGCTCTTTGGCCTGATTGATCCTCTCACGTGCTTCCGATATTTTCGCTTCACTCTCGGTAAGTCGTGTCTCCAAGCTGTCGGCACGTCCATGCACCCGTGCTCGAGCCTCTTCCGAACGCAAGCGTCCGAATTCGCGACCTGTCAACGTGTCTTTCTTCGTACCGTAGGCTGCGCCTCTTGGAGAATCAGGATGATCGTGGCGATGAATACTGTCTTGTCTTCCCGGATTATCTGCCTTCCCTTGCCGTTCAACCCTAACACTGTCCGATTTCCCTCGGTTAACGGGCCGTTCCGGCTTTTGCGGAGGCTGAACCAACAACGTCAACGCGATGATTAAACTAGCAATCATGGTCATTCTCCAATGGTTTCGAGTGAGTCCAATGCGGCATCCAACGAATCACTGGCCACTTGGATGGAATCTTCGCCCGCGTTGAGCGTGATGATCAATGAATCGGCTCTGGCATGGTCGGATGTCGTTTCATTGTTTGATTGGCACGCCGTGAAGGAGGCCATCAGTAGTACAAAAGATAGGATGCGCATAATGTTGTTATTGTTTGTCCAATCTATGCGTAACGCAGCCGAATCGCAATTCATATTCTCTTCCACTATATTGGCCGAGCCCAATCTTAGTCAACACACCTATGTTTGCAATCGCTTGGCTTCTGGCCTTGATCGTCACTGCCCCGCCGCCGTTCGTTGTATCGGATTCTCTCTTTGACGACACCGCAGGTGTCGTATTCATTTCCGCCCGTGAAGGTTGGACCTACATACCCGGCGACAACCCTGCCTATGCCGATCCCGATTATGACGACTCGGCCTGGTTCCGCACATCCCCGGGTGACATCCGTCTGAACGCCGACGCTCCCGATTCAATCGCTTGGTCCGGCATCGGATGGTTCCGCTTCCGGTTCACCATCGATTCTACGCTCACCGACATCCCTCTCCTCTGGCGTGTGGGCACCTGGGGCGGACTCACCCTCTTCGTCGATGGCGTAGAGCAAAGCAGCTGGGGACGTCCCCATGCGAATCCCGATTCCGTGATTCATGATCATCCGCTGAATCAGCTTTCCCGTGTACCGCCCGCTCAACTCGTTCCCGGGCGCACCTACACCATGGCGATCCGCTACGCCAACATCCAAGAACCGGCGACCTACCGTTGGCTGAATCAGCCCACCGACATCGATCCGCTCATACGCCTTGCTAAACCTCAGTACGCCCAATTCAT
>CAYPOI010000082.1:0-1511 GCA_964412365.1 uncultured Chitinophagales bacterium
CCGCTATTTGTCGGATTGGAGCCTTGAACACACAAGATTGCGTCGCGAGATGATGGATTTCGAATCGCAGCGCCAAGGACGTGAAAACACCACGACGCCTGCGGAGATGAATGCGGTGCTGAGGCGGTTCGCGACGGATTCCGAGTTCATCCGGATTCTTCTGTTGTGTGATGACGACACCACATTGCCAGCGGGATTTCCGAACGGAACTCGCTTCGCGCACAAGACCGGCACGTTGACGATCGTACGAGGTGATGCGGGGATTCTGCTAGGCGAATCCCCGATCATAGTCAGTGTGTTTGTGAGCGGGTTCGAGACCTTGGCTCAGGCCGAAGCTATTTTAGAGCAGATCGGTCACCGAATACACCACGATTTGCTGTGAGCTATCGGGCATCCGCTGGATGCCATACAAGGTGTTGTTTCGGATTTGGAAGAAGGTGATCGCCCGAGCCATATCGAATGACTTGAGGAGATTTCCTTGGGCATCGAGAATGAGCCATTTGTCGGTATCCGGAGTCTCCACATCGCCCAGATTCAGGAAAATCTTGCCGTCTTCATCCACATGAAAATTGTCGAATGCCGGTTTGGTGGGATGCAGGTTATCACGGAAAGATGAATGGGTTTCGGTAGGCATGCCAAAGTAGGAGATGTCACTTTCGAGAGCCTCGCGATAGCCCACATCCACACGCACGGTTCCAAGAGAATTCCCATCAATATCGAATGATTCGATACGCACACTGTCGTTCCACGCATAATGGAACACATCATTGGGTGTGAGGCGGTAATGACTGCGCCGGCGGAATGGCCGAGGCATGAAGGAATTCTGACCATTCCACATCACCGGAATGGTTTCAGGGACTTGTAGAGGCATCATCTTCGGATTGTAAACGGATCCGTCGCGATTCAACAGCGCGATAAAGCCTTCCTGCGATCCATCCGGCAACCGGTCGAATCCTTCAATCACATAGTGGTTCGACGACATCAGAACCCCTCTCGGGATACGTCCTTCAGGAAGTTCAATCGTCATCGCATGAACCATTTCCAGCTGGTTTGATGCATTCAATCTCATGCTGGTGAGGCGGGCCAGGTTCACATCAAACACATACAAGGTGTCTCTGGCCACATACGAATTGGTCATGCTGCGGAACTCGCCCGGTCCGTCTCCCGCTCCGCCGAATGTTCCCGCTGGCTTTCCATCCGGAGAGAAATGAACCACATGATTCTGTTTGCGATCCACAAGGAAGATGTTCCCTTTCGAATCGGCCGTCAGACTGCCCATTTGGTCGCTGAAGAGAAGATCATCCGATTCGGAGATGGTAGTGACCAACGTGGGTTCGATGGCGACCGCATCATAGGTTTCGAGGTACTCTGTCAAGGAATTTGAACCGCGGCTGCAGGACATGACCAGTAGAAGCAATAGGAGTTTTCGCATGATGTATATTCAGGTGGTTGCGTGAATATACGCCTCCCAACTCAACATCACGATAATTAAATTTGGTTTTCACCCCCCC
>CAYPOI010000082.1:1521-11728 GCA_964412365.1 uncultured Chitinophagales bacterium
TATACTATAACATGTGAAACTCACATTCATCAATAACCTTTTTAGTAAAAGGTTTAACTACCCATAATTCAAATATCAGGAGATATGATGATTAGAAGCCATTTAAAACCGATAGTTTTGACCTTGGTCATCTTTTTCTTCAGTGTGTCCGGTGCTGGCGCATTTGTTGAGTGTAGCGACCAATTCGATACTTGTCTAGATGACAATCCATTTAGCCCCAGTTCCGAATACCAAGAATGGGCCACATGGAATCAAATCTGTTTCCTCTTTTTCTGCGAAATTGAGGAAACATAACCACTGAATTCAAATCCCTCGGATAAAACCGGGGGATTTTGAATAAAACAGAAACAGCCTCCTTTCCATGCTAAAATCATTACACATTCTCATCCCCGCCCTATTCTTTGCCGCATCATGCTCCTCATCTGGTGACTGTCGCAATTGTGCTGATGATGCGTTTGTCGGTCAAGTCATCGAAAACATGGCGGAGGCAAAAATACTGGATACGTTCATTTTACCGATTGAACAACACGATCTGTTCCTGCCCATGCATCCAAGACGCGACCGACATGGTCGCTATGTCCTTGTCAACGGGCGGAGTTGGGACATTTTTCTTCTGGCGGCCGATGGCAGCCTGATTCACAAAACCGGAGGAAGAGGAAAGGGTCCGGGTGAGTTTACGGCTATAAACCATGTTGAACTTACCCACGACAATCAGTTATACATTCTTGATATGACCCAGGACCGGGTAACGCACTACAATGTAACTCGTGAAAGAATGGATTTCGTCGGCATTTTGCCTGTTGACGCCCGTGAATCCGTAGGTCGATACCGGAGCATCCATTCTATCCATGACACGTTTTTGGGTCTTTTGGCAACACCAAGGCCCAACCGAACCTTCAAACTGATTGAGCTGGATAGCCTTTTACTGCCTGTCCGCGAACACCTCGACATACCATCTCATTTCCCAAATATTCATTTCTCGCAATCCTTGGTAACAAATGGTGCGTGGTTTTCAGACAGTCGTTCGTTCCAGTATATTTTTTTCGATTCTTTGGTGGTGTACACCTATGATGTGAGCACCAGGCTTACAGGCCGTCACGTGCTAAACCAGCCCCACAAGAGGCGCATAGCTACTCCCATCAACCAGGATTTCATGGCGGCTAAATTCGGTCCGAGTGAAACCACAGGTCTTGAACTGCCTCAAATAAGCAAAGCCCTCCATTCCAATAACCGGCTGCTTGCCGATATCTTGTATTACGGAGGGGATCATACCATTCTACTATGGCACGATCTCGCGACTAAAGAAACGCGCTATATAAAGGCGCCTCCCGATTTCCATATACAAATGTTCGAAGACAATGTGATCATCGGCACGAAAGTCGAACCGAAAAAAGCGAATGAACTTGTCATTCTGCAATTGGAGGATTGGGATTGAGGATCGCCTCCTGGCCAGGCAAGACGACGTTCTTCACAGGGAAATGCGTTTTAACAGGGAGCAAAGGAGACAGGGAGTTTTTCATGGCGTGCCTTAATTAGGGCATCCAATAAAATAAATCTCTTTTGCTCCGTTGCTCCCTGTTATAATTCTTCCTCCCTGTGAAGGTTTTTTGAAATCGCCTCCCAACTCAACATCACGCATTTCAATCGGGTGGGATAGTTTCGGATATCTGCTAACGCAAGCCAATCCGGATCTTCTGTCGGCGGCATGGGAATCGAGGCGTCGGTCAGCTCCTTTATCATTTTCATCATTTCATCCACTTCATCCATACTCGCACCCTTGAGCTTCGAACACAGGATCGATGCCGACGCCTTGTGCATCATGCATCCTTTGATCTCATAACCGATCTGTGTGATGATGCCGTTTTCGACGATCCATCCAAGCTTGATGTCGTCTCCGCAACTGTGGTTGCGATGCTCGGCCACATGTGTGGCCCCTTCCGGGATCCCGACGCCGACCGGATGTTTGTAATGATGAATGAGTGTCTCGGTCCTCAGACCTCGACCTCGGCTACTTTCGGCTCAGGCGGCATGAGCTTCTTAGAGAAGACCAGCAAAATCACCACAGATGTGGAAATGGCCATATCCGCCACATTGAATATGAACGGAAATACCGGGACATCCCCGATCTCGAGCGTAAAATGGATGAAGTCGGTGACATGTCCTTCCAGCACGCCGCCGTATCCGCCTGCGATCGCCAGCCAGAAGCGGTCAATGAGGTTGCCCACCGCGCCACCTAAGATCAACCCCATCAACAAGGCATACCCTTGTGTAGATGCGGCCATATTCTTGATCACATAAATGCTGATGCCGATGGTGGCAGCCAATGCGAGCAGGCTCACGATCCGGGTATCGAGGAAATCGATACCCATGGCCATGCCTGGATTGTGGATGTAATGAAACGCCAGCCAGCCCTCGATAAGGTCGCGGTATTGCCACACCTCGTTCGAGCGGATCCATGCCTTAGAAACTTGATCGAGCAGAATCACGATCGCAGCCGCACCGCCCAACAGCGCAAATTTTCGGCTCATTAGCGACGCTTCAGCTTGGCTTCGATGCTGATCTGCGTATGAGGAACGGCTTCGAGACGACCTTTCGAGATCTTCGCGCCGGTCACTTTGCAAACGCCGTACGTCTTGTTGTCGACCCGTACGAGGGCGTCATCCAAATACTTCAAAAACTTCTTCGTGCGATTGAACAGCATATAGGTTTTTTCACGCTCTTGGGCGTCAGAACCGGCATCGGCCATGTGAAATGAGTAAGCGGATTCATCCGATGCGTTTTCGGTGCTTTCGCGAAGCGATTGTTGCAGCAATTGCAGATCACGTTCGGCTTCTTCCTGTTTCTTGACGATAATGCCGCGGAAATAGTCCAACTCCTCATCGTTGTAAGGAGAAATTCTTGCGGTTTGTTCTTTATTGGCTTCCATAATCCGTCAGTTCAAGAGTGAATACGTGTGATTGATATCGTGCAGGGTTGATCGCCCAGATCCCAATCTTTTTTAAAATCACAATGGGTGGGGACACCGATTGCCAGCTTTTCGGCCAACGTCTCACTACAAATGTAGTCTTGTTGTGCCACTACAGCTGCGTCGACGGTATCCGTGCTCGTAAAATAAACAGATATTCGGTCTGTTACCTCAAAATCCGCTTCCTTCCTCATATTCTGTATGCGGTTGACTACTTCACGAGCAATTCCCTCTTCAACGAGAGAGTCGGTCATCGTGGTATCCAAGGCCACGGTGATTCCTTCTTCGGTTTCCACCTGCCATCCGCTGAGACCGGTGCGCATCACCACCATGTCTTCGGAATCGAGCATGATGAGCGAGCCGTCGTCCAAGGTCAGAGTCAGTTTTCCATCCGCCTCAAAGGTCTGGATCTGAGCATTGCTCAATTCCCCGATCATCGCGGCGATGGTTTTCATATGCTTGCCGGCTTTCTTGCCCAATACCGGGAAGTTCGGTTTCGCATGTTTGTGCACGATGCCCGAATCGTCTTTCACGAACTCGATCGCTTTTACATTCACTTCATCGAGGATGATGTCCTTCACCGATTCCACCGCTTTGCGATCATCCGCGTTCTGCAATGGAATGATGATTCTCGACAAGGGCTGGCGCACGTTCAGATTCACTTTATTGCGGATGCGAAGCACGACGGATGTGATCCGGCGCGCCATCTCCATCCGATACTCGAGTCCTTTGCTGATCGACGTTTCTTCCACAGCAGGGAAAAAGGACAAGTGCACGGAGGCTTCCTCGCCTCCCACCACGTTGGTCAATCGCTGAAAAAGCCACTCTGCCAAGAAAGGCGCAACGGGACTCATCAACTTGCTCACCGTCAACAAGCATTCATACAAGGTCTGATAGGCGGCCGTTTTGTCTACGGATGTGCCCTCTTTCCAGAATCGGCGACGGTTGCGACGCACATACCAGTTGCTCAGTTCTTCCACGAAGGCCTCGATTTCGCGGCAGGCTTTGGTCACGTCGTAATCGTCCATGAAGCCATCCACGCGCTTCACGGTCGTGTTCAAGCGCGACAGGATCCAGCGATCCATCTCCGTGCGTTCGCTATTCGCCACACGAGCTGTCGCATACCGGAACTGGTCGATGTTCGCATACAGCGCGAAAAAGGAATACGTGTTCACGATGGTGCTGAAAAACCGGCGTTGCGTGTCTTTCAGACTGTCTTCGTTGAACTTCAGATTTTCCCAAGGGGCGGAATTGCTCATCATGTACCATCGAGCCGAATCGGCGCCATGATCCTGAATGATGGTGAACGGATCGACCGTATTGCCTTTCGACTTCGACATTTTCTCGCCTTTCGCGTCGAGCACGAGTCCGTTCGAAACCACATTCTTATAGGCCATGTCGTCGAACAACATGGTTCCGAGCGCATGCAAGGTGTAGAACCAACCGCGAGTCTGGTCCACGCCTTCCGCGATGAAATCAGCTGGGAATGCCGACTTGAACACCTCTTTGTTCTCGAACGGGTAATGCCATTGCGCGAAGGGCATCGCTCCCGAGTCGAACCAGACATCCAGCAGATCGGGGATGCGCCGCATGGTTCCCCCATCCGCCGCTTTCCATGTGATCTCGTCGATGAACGGGCGATGCAAGTCGAGTTCTTTGTTTTTCGGGATGCCGGCCAGTTTGCGAAGCTCTTCCACCGAGCCGATGCAGACGATATCGGCTGGGTTCGTATCGTTCACCCAGATTGGAATCGGGGTTCCCCAGTAACGCTGACGCGAAATCGCCCAATCCACATTGTTTTCGAGCCAGGTTCCGAAGCGACCGGTACCCGTGCTGGCTGGCTTCCAATTGATGGATTTGTTCAACTTCACCATCTTGTCGCGAACAGCCGTGGTTTTGATGAACCACGATTCCACCGGATAACTCATCAACGGTGTGCCTTTGCGCCAATCATGCGGATAATTGTGCATGAAGGTAACGTGCTTATACAGAATCCCGCGGTCTTTGAGGGTGCGGATGATGTCCTTATCGGCATCTTTGAACCATTTGCCACCGATGAGGTCGAGTCCGTCTTCGAAGGTGCCGTCGCGTGTCACGGGATTGAACATCGGCACGTTTTCGCGCTGACCCACTTCGTAATCGTCCGCGCCGAAAGCCGGCGCCATATGTACGATGCCGGTTCCGTCTTCGATCGTCACGAAATTCGCTGAAACCACGCGCCACGCTTGGTCGGGAGTCACCGAGTCCTTGGCGTAATCGAAAATCGGCTCATAGGTTTTCCCGACGAGCTCGCTTCCTTTCACTGTTTTCAGAATGTCATAACCGCCATCGATCACCTTCGAAACCAATGCTTCGGCCAGAATGAAATGCTTGGTTTCTTCGCCATGCAGACGGATCAACACGTAGGTGATGTCCGGATGAACGGCAAGAAGCATGTTGGATGGAAGCGTCCACGGAGTGGTCGTCCAGGCCAGGAAGTAGGTGTCGGGCGCTTCGGTCAGGCGAAAGGTGATGTAGACCGATGGATCCTGCACTTCCTTGTAACCCAAACTCACTTCATGCGAGCTCAGAACCGTTCCGCTACCCGGCGAATACCATTGGATCTTGTATCCTTTGTATAGAAGGCCCTTTCCGTAAAGGGTATTCAAGGCCCACCAGCACGACTCGATGTAGTTGTTCTCAAACGTGATGTAGGGTTCGGACAAATCCACCCAATAGCCCATCCGGGTGGTCAGATTGTCCCACAAATCTTTGTATTTGAGTACGGAAGCGCGGCATTTCGCGTTGTATTCCTTAACGCCGTAGGCTTCCACATCGGCCCGGCCCTTGAGTCCGAGTTCCTTCTCCACTTCGATTTCGACCGGCAATCCGTGCGTATCCCATCCTGCTTTGCGAACGACTTTGAATCCTTTCAGTGTTTTGTATCGGCAGAACAGATCTTTGACCGTACGGGCCATCACATGGTGGATGCCGGGTTTGCCGTTAGCCGTGGGCGGGCCCTCGTAAAACGTAAAAGGAATCCCGTCTTCACGGGTTTCGAGGCTTTGCTCGAAGATCCGGTTATCTTTCCACCACGATAAGATTTCAAGCTCGAGCTTGGAATAATCGATCTGCTTAACTTCTTTGAAGCGTTTTTCCATACAATAGCTGAATCCCCAACGGGCATGAATAAAGACCCCAAATATACGATGTTTTCGTGGACTGCCGGACTGCTAAGCTTCCTCTTCCTCCTGTCGGGTTGTTCGAATGCCGACAAAGAAATCACGGAAATCAAGGGGATGGAAGCCGATTTCCGAGCCCTCATCGAGCAAAAAGGCTTGAGCGATGAGGTTCGTCCGCAAGCAACCGAGATCGTGACCGTGTTGACCGCATTCGCCGAGCGCTGGCCTGATCATCCGAATTCGCCCGAGTATTTGCACAACGCCGCAGCTGTGGCGGCCGACTTCCTCACCGAGTATGCCACCGCCGCTGACTTATTCAAAACCGTGGCCGACCGCTATCCTAAGCACGAACTCGCCGAGCGGTGCCGATTCCTACAAGCCTTCACATTGGCTGAGTTTGTGAAAGATGCCGATGCCGCGAAGCAGGCCTATTCCGTCTTTTTGAATGAGTATCCGAACAGCGAAATGGCTGAATCTGCCCGCTATGAAATGGAGAATCTATGAGCATCCGCTCCATCCTGTTTGTCTGTCTTGGGAACATCTGCCGCTCCCCGACCGCCGAAGGCATTTTCCAACATCTGGTGAATGAAGCCGGGCGTGGAAACGATATCCATATCGATTCAGCCGGGACCGGCGCTTGGCATGTGGGAAATCCGGCGAACAGCAAGAGTCAGGCTACAGCAAACAAGCATGGCGTGCACTTGCATTCGAAAGCCAGGCAATTTTCCCCATCCGATTTCGACGATTTCGATCTCATCCTGGCCATGGATCGCTCCAATTTGGATGACATTCTGGCGATGGATCCATCCGGCAAGCATCATCATAAAGTGAAACTGTTCCGGGAGTTCGACCCGAACCCGGAAGACGGGCAAGTGCCCGATCCATACTTTGGCGGCATGGACGGATTCGAGCATGTCTACCAGATCTGCCACCGAACCAGCGTCGCAATTCTGAAATCCTTATGACACGTTTTTGGGCTTTATTATTCGTTCTAATCACCGGCGTCGCCTGCCAAAGCACGAAGCCGCCGGCAACGGTTGCGGCCCCACCCGTGCCACAGTTCACGCAGGCCGAGTTGGATCAAGCCAACACCTATTTCATGGAAGGTGTTGTGGCGTTCGAACTGCAGGAGTACGAGGAAGCCCTCGACCTGTTGATGATGGCGTATTTACGTCTTCCGGAGCATGGCGGCGTCAATTTCGCATTGGCGGATGCCTATCTGGCCAATGCCGATCCGGTGAGTGCCTCGTTCTATGCTCGAGAAGCGATCAAAGCGGATCCGAAGAACCGCTTTTATCATATGAAACTGGCGGAAATCCATTTGCGTGGCGGACATCATTCCGCCTCCATCGAAACCCTTACCCAAGCCTTGGCCGTGTTTCCGACCGACCTCGAGTTCATGTACCTGTTGGCCAGCACGTACACCGATCAGGGTGATTTCCGCAGATCGAACCAATTGTACGACCGCATCCTGAAACAGGACCCATCCGAGTTATCGGTCTACTATCAGAAATTCCGCAACTATACCGGCTTGAACGAACCCGATTCGGCTTCCGTGCAGATGGAAATGATCCGCAAACGGGATCCATCCAACCTGCTGGCCGCGCAGACCTTGGCCCAACTGTACCTGACGATGGACCAGCCCGAAAAAGCGAAGGGTGTGTATCAGGATGTGTTGTCGCGCTATCCGGAGAAAATCGAGCTAAAAATCGGTCTCACCGACATCCACATCGCGCTTAAGGAATGGAGGGATGCCGGAACCGTGATGACATCCGTCATGGATAGTGAAACCGTTGGTGTGGAAACGAAAATCGAGGTGATGCGTTACCTGCTCGGCAAGTTGGATGAGGATGTGGCGAACGAGGCGATGAAAGCGATGGTGACCGACCTCATGGAACAATTCAGCGCCTCCGAACCCACAAACGCCACCGCTCAAGCCCTCGCCGCCGACTATTACAGCCTCATCGAAGACAACGAGAACGCCCTCATCAAGATTGAAGCGACCTTGGCGCTGGAACCGGAGAATGCGAATGCGTGGCGGCAGCGCATGCAATTGTTGTACATGGCGAACCGCTGGGATGAGGTCACCGCTTTGGCCGATGACGCCGAAACCTATGCCCCGGAAGACGCCTTCATCCGGTTTTTTGTGGGCATCTCGTATTTCATGAACAAGGACAATTCGAATGCCTCTGAGTGGTTGATCCGCGCCACCGAAGTGCCGAGTCGTCCTCCCTTCAAGTCGATCGTACTTGGCACCTTGGGCGACGTCACCTATCAGCTCGACGATTGGGAAACCGCAAAACGGCATTACGAGGCCGCGCTGAAGCAGAATCCGGAGAATGAAACCGTTCTGAACAACTACGCCTACTACATGAGTCTGAAGGGCGAGGAACTCGAGAAAGCGAAGCGGATGTCGGAATTGTCATTACGCATCGCCCCAAAAAATCCATCCTTTTTAGACACGCTCGGATGGATCTATTACTTGATGGGGGATTACGAAAAAGCCTTGCATTACATCTCATCCTCATTGGAAAACGGTTCCGAAAGCGCCGAAGTGTTGGAGCACAAAGGGGATGTGTTGGCCAAATTGGGCCGGATTGATGAAGCCATTGAGTTCTGGAACAAATCGCTCGAAACCGATCCGAAACGCCAATATCTGCTTGAGCGGATCGAAGAGGTGACGCCTTGACCCGCTGGCTCCCAATCATTTTGCTCGTGATGGCGTCTTGCGCGCCGAAACCCATCCTGCTCAAAGAAGGAACATTCGACCTGTCGAAACGCGATGGCAAAGAGGTGATGGGAGAGTTGTTTGATGACGCATCCATCGCTGAATCCGTCAGCGGCACGGCGCGTGTTCAGGCCACATCACCCGGACTCACCGAGCGCGGCATCATGGATTTTGCCAGCACTCGGACCATGTCGTACGCCTCCATCCGCAATGGAATCGGCATTGAAGGATATCGGTTGTTGATTGATGGGGATTCCATCACGGTGTACAACCGCATCGACAGATATGCCGAGCGCGTGGCGTTGGAAGATGCGATTTTACCAATGTCGTTGTTGGACATCCTCAATCCGGATTTGTTGGCGAAGCGCGTCGCCAAGTTGTATGAAAATCCCACATACTGGTATTTTCTGTTCACGGATGGCTCCGCGGCGATCATTGGTCGAAGCGACGGCCACATCAAGCGCTTGGATGCATCGTTTGCCACCATTTTATATGAGGATGTGACCCGAACCGACAGCGTTCCCATGGCCCGGCGCATTCAACTGTTGAGTCACGACCAAAAAACCAATATTTTCTTGAACATACAGGCTGTACGAATGAATCCAGAATTGCTGGAATTCGACCTTCGAATGCCGGCCGGAACACGCATAGAACGCCCATGACACTTCGTCATTTTTTCCTTCCTCTGATTCTGCTGTTTTTCTCGGCCACGATCGCTACCGCCCAAGATTTCGAACAGATGCGGGCTGTTGTGAAGCAGCGGCAGGCCGAAGCCCGCATCGAAATCGATCAATTGATGTCGCAGATCGATCGCTTCCAGCAACAGATCCTTGAAGTGGGAACCCGCTACGACCAACAATTCCGGCAGTATCAGAACACGCAACGGGAATTGGCGTTGCGTGATGAAGTTCTGAGGAAATTGACTGCTGAGCAACGTGCGATCCAGAACGACATCACCTTGACGGAAGCGGAAGTACGTCGGCGTCAGCGCGAATTGGATCAACTGATCGCATCGTACAAGAAGAACATCACCTATGTGTACAAGCCAGGCCGGATGCCGGAATGGGCCATGATTTTGCGCGCCCCGAACTGCTGCTGCGCGCGCTGACGCATCCGTCGATCGGCACGCCACAGCGCCCCGACAACCAGCGACTCGAATTTTTGGGTGATCGCGTGCTTGGGCTGATCGTGGCCGAAGCCCTGCTGCTGGCAGACCGGACCGCCAGCGAGGGGCAACTGGCACCACGTTTCAATGCGCTGGTGCGCAAGGAGACCTGCGCCGAGGTCGCGCGCGACATTGGCCTTGGCGAGGTGCTGCGGCTGGGCCGGTCGGAAATGCTGACCGGGGGGCGC
>CAYPOI010000083.1:0-11701 GCA_964412365.1 uncultured Chitinophagales bacterium
GATGATGTTGATGCGATGGTCTTTCCAAAAGCAGGTTGTGGCAGCAGAGGTGATGGTGATACCACGCTCACGCTCTTGCTCCATCCAGTCCATGGTGGCGGCGCCATCATGCACTTCACCAATACGGTGGGAGATACCGGTATAATACAGGATACGTTCGGTCGTCGTGGTCTTACCGGCATCGATGTGGGCCATGATGCCGATGTTGCGCGTACGGACGAGCAGGTCGGATACTTTGATTTCGGGCGCGGCCAAACTCATGGTGTCGTTGAAATGGGATTAGAAACGGAAGTGGGCGAAAGCCTTGTTGGCTTCGGCCATACGGTGGGTGTCGTCTTTCTTGCGAACGGCTCCGCCTTCGTTGTTCGAAGCGTCGGTGAGTTCACGGGAGAGGCGGCTTGCCATGGATTTGTCGTTGCGGCTCTTGGCTGAGTTGATGATCCAACGCATACCCAAGGCGGTGCTGCGATCGGAGCGCACTTCAACCGGAACCTGGTATGTGGATCCGCCAACACGGCGGGAGCGAACTTCGATGACCGGAGAGGCGTTGTTCAGAGCGGAACGGAACACATCGATGCCCGGCTTGCCGGTTTTCTCTTCGATGATTTCGAACGCTTGATAGACGATCTTGCGGGCTACATTCTTATTACCGTCTTTCATCAGGCAGTTCACGAAGCGGGTCACCAATTTATCGGCGAACTGCGGATCGGGCTTGACGATGCGGATTTCTGCTTTTCTTCTACGCATGGGTGTGTCCTACCTTACTTTTTCTTGCCTTTGGTTGCTGCGGCAGCGGCTGCTCCCGCTTTCGGACGCTTCGCGCCATACAAACTGCGGCTCTTGCGACGGTCGTTTACGCCAGACGTGTCGAGCGCACCACGGATGATGTGGTAACGCACACCTGGAAGATCCTTAACACGGCCCCCACGGATCAGAACAATGGAATGTTCCTGCAAATTGTGGCCTTCACCGGGGATATAGGCGGTAACTTCAATGGTGTTGGTAAGGCGGACACGAGCTACTTTGCGAAGTGCCGAGTTCGGCTTCTTCGGAGTGGTCGTATACACGCGGGTGCAAACACCACGACGTTGCGGGCAACTCTGGAGAGCTGGCGCGGTTGTCTTGGTGACTTTGCTTTTCCTACCTTTTCGGATTAACTGCTGAATCGTTGGCACGGTGTGAAAACGTTTAGTTCTTTTGTGACAGAGCTTGCAAATATACACACATTCCGGAACAAAACTCAAGCATCGCACCAATAATACTCTTAAAATCAGCAAAGAATTGCACCCATCCCCCTCCATTTCAACGCAACCAAGGGGTGTTTTCAAAAAGTGTGATTATAGTGATATATAACAGTATAACAATTTGAAACTAGCTGACCTCCCAGGAATGACCGCACCCCGGAACAAGGCGCTCGCCGAAGCCGGCATCCAAACCCCCGACGATCTGGTGTTCACCTTCCCGCGTCGGTACATCGACCGTAGCATGGTCTCACTCATCTCGCAGGCTGGTCACATCGAAACCCCCATCACCGTCTTCGGAACCGTTGTGAGTTCGAAAACCATCGGGTATGGGCCCAAAATGCGTCTCGAAGTCACCATCCAAGACGGATCCGGCTATTTGAATGGTGTCTGGTTCAAGGGGATCGTGTATTTCAAGGATCGGTTCAAACCGGGTCAGGGTGCCGCGTTCTTTGGTCAGGCCAAGCGTTTCGGAAAAAGTGTGAGCATGGTGCATCCGGATGTGGAGATTATGGATTCGGATGGGAAACCCAACACGCTCACGAGCATCCTCCCGATGTATCCCGGCACAGCATTCATGAAGAAGACCTATATATCCGGCGCCGTGATGCAGAAATGGGTCCGTCAGGTTCTGAATGAAACCCGATACGACGAAATGCTTCCCCCATCCCTATTGCATTCGTATGGGTTTCCGGATCGGATGAAGGCCTTGTACCACATCCATGCCCCGGACGACTTGAAACAAGCTGACATCGCCCTAAAGCGTTTCAAATTCGAAGAGCTGTTTCTGTTCCAAATGGCGATGGTGCGATTGAAGCGGGATGTGATTGAGAAGCGGGATGGTCCCAAGTTCGGCGCGCCGGGTGAATTCACGAGGCGTTTTTTCAATGAGTCGCTGCCCTTCCCTCTCACGGACGGACAAAAACAAGCACTAGCTGACATCAAACAGGATGTGATGTCGGGTCGGCAGATGAACCGGTTGCTTCAAGGGGATGTGGGCTCTGGGAAAACCGTCGTGGCTATCGGGTCTATGTTGATGGCGGCGGACAGCGGCTATCAATCCGCGTTCATGGCTCCTACCGAGATTTTGGCCGAGCAACATGCCCGCACGCTTCGGAATTGGCTCGAGCCCATCGGTGTGAATGTGCGATTGTTAACCGGATCGGCCAAAACCGCGCTTCGGCGGGATGTGATCGGGGATGTATCCGGCGGAACCGCGCAGATATTGGTCGGCACGCATGCCCTCATCCAGGATGGCGTTGATTTCCATAAGCTCGGACTCACGGTGATCGACGAGCAGCACCGTTTCGGGGTGGAGCAACGCATGAAACTGCAGCAAAAAGGCGTGATGCCGCATCTGTTGGGGATGAGTGCGACTCCGATTCCGCGGTCGTTGGCCATGACCGTGTATTCCGACATGGATGTCTCCGTCATGAAAGAACTCCCATCCGGCCGAAAACCCGTGAAAACCGCTGTTCGCGGCGAGGGCAAGCGTGAGGATGTGTATCGGTTTCTGGGCGAGGAGCTTGAACGCGGTGGTCAGGTCTACATCATCTATCCGTTGATTGAAGAATCGGAAACGTCGGATCTGAAGGATGCCACGCTTGGATTCGAGCAGATCAAGGCGCGGTTTCCGGGTTATGAAGCTGGTCTGCTGCATGGACGGCTCTCGCAGGAAGAGAAAGACGGCATCATGGCGCGTTTCGTGAAGGGCGACATCCGCCTGCTCGTTTCCACGACGGTTGTGGAAGTGGGTGTGGATGTGAGCAATGCCACGGTGATGATTGTGGAGCATGCGGAGCGATTCGGGCTGTCGCAATTGCATCAGTTGCGCGGACGCGTGGGTCGTGGCGCGAAAGACAGTTATTGCATCTTAATGGCGGGACCGAAAGTGAGTCGGGATGGGCGCGAGCGGCTCGATACGATGTCGCGCACGAATGATGGATTCGAAATCGCGGAGGTGGATTTGAAGCTTCGGGGTCCGGGCGATATGCTGGGCACGAAGCAGAGCGGCGTTCCGGAATTTCGACATGCCGACATCGTGCAAGATCAAGACATCCTATTGATGGCGAAGGAAATGGCGATCAAACTGAATGATGAGGATCCCGAGCTGAGCAAACCGGAGAATCAGTCGCTTAAGGCGGCGTTTGAGCCGTTTTTTAAGCGGAAGGCGGAACTGTTTGGGAAGTGAGCTTACTTGCTGTAGCGCTTCCGGTCGTTGTGATCGAGGTATTTCTTGCGGATACGGAGACTTTTCGGGGTCACTTCCAACAATTCGTCGTTGTCGATGAACTCGATGTTCTGTTCCAAGCTCATCTTTTTGGCGACGGCAATTTTGATGCTGTCGGCCGTTTGCGATGCCCGATGGTTGGTGAGGTTTTTCTTCTTCACCACGTTGAGAACCATGTCTTCGTTCCGGTTGTTGACGCCGATCACTTGTCCGGCATATACCGGATCCCCTGGCTCGACAAGCATCGTTCCGCGATCTTGCACGCCTTCGAGAGCGTAATGGGTCACGTTTCCATTCTCAAGAGCGATGAGGGCGCCGTTCTGGCGTCCGGCGATGTCGCCTTTGTACAGCTCATAATCCGCGAACTGCTGGTGTATCATGGCCATGCCTCGGGTTTCGGTCATGATGTCGCCACGAAAACCGATCAAGCCACGTGAAGGCACACGGAACGCCACGCGGGCGTTGTCGCCTTCTTGCGACATCGATGTCATGATCCCTTTGCGATTCAGCAAGATCTCGACCACTTTGCTGGAATAATCAACCGGTACATCCACAACCACTTCTTCCACCGGCTCATAGGAGTTGCCTTCGATTTCGCGAAGGACCACTTCCGGACGCGATACCGAAAACTCATACCCTTCACGGCGCATGGTTTCGATGAGGATCGCCAACTGAAGTTCGCCACGACCCGCAACTTTGAACACATCCGGGTTTTCGGTCGGCTCCACGCGTAGAGACACGTTGTTGCGGATTTCCTTGCCCAAACGGTCTTTAATCATGTTCGAGGTCACGAATTTGCCCTCGAGTCCGGCAAATGGTGAATCATTTACTCGGAAATACATGGCGATGGTCGGGGTGTCGATGTCGACATAGGCAATCGGTGTCAGATCTTCGGCAGCGGTGAGGGTATCACCGATATTGGAACTATCATATCCGGCCAAAGCGACGATATCACCAGCAAACGCGATGTCGACGATCTCGCGGTTCAAGCCAGAGAAGGTGAACAATTTGGTGGCTTTGCCTTTTTCTTTCGGCTTTCCGTTGCGATCGACGAGGGTGATTTCTTGTCCGCGCTCCACTTTTCCTTGCTCCACGCGTCCGACCGCGATCCGACCCACATAATCATTCCATTCGATGTTGCTGATGAGCATTTTGAAGGATGCATCGATGTTCACTTGAGGTGGAGCCACATGCTTCACGATGGTGTCGAACAACGGAGCCAGATCCACATTCTCATCTTCGAGGTGGTGCTTGGCGAAGCCTTTGATACCCACGGCATACAATACTGGGAAATCAAGTTGCTCATCGGTGGCGTCGAGCGAGACGAACAAGTCGAACACTTCGTTCAGGACCGCATCCGGACGCGCATCTCCGCGGTCGATCTTGTTGATCACCACAATCGGCTTGTATCCCAAGCTCAAGGATTTGCGCAATACGAAACGGGTTTGGGGAAGCGGGCCTTCAGCGGCGTCTACCAGCAAAATCACGCCATTCACCATTTTCAGAATGCGTTCCACTTCACCACCGAAATCGGCGTGACCCGGCGTATCCACGATATTGATCTTGGTATCGTGCCAAACCACAGCGGTGTTTTTCGCCATGATGGTGATCCCTTTTTCGCGTTCGAGATCGTTCGAATCCATCACACGCTCGGCTACTTCCTGGTTTTCACGGAATGTGCCGCTCTGTTTGAGCATCTGGTCGACCAGAGTTGTTTTGCCATGGTCAACGTGAGCGATAATGGCGATATTACGGATGGGAAGCATGAGAGTGGGTGGGAATAGTCTTAAAAATTCAGACCCGCAAGATACGGATAAGAGATGTGGCATTTGGCTGCATTTTTATTTAGATTTGGTCTTAATTAGTCAACCAATGTTATGAAACTTCGCGCAACGTTATTACTCGCACTCATTCCAGTTTTATTCCTGGCTCCATCCTGCACACAGGAAAAACCGACCTTAGTGGTCTATTCGGGTCGTGGCAAGGCCTTGGTCGAACCCATCCTCACACGGTTTACTGCTGAGACCGGCATTCAATTGGATGTGAAATATGGCGGAACGACTCAATTGACCGTTGCGGTCTTGGAAGAAGGAGCCAAATCACCTGCCGATTTGTTTTGGGCCTCGGACATCGGTGGGCTCGGCGCGCTGACATCCGCCGGACTTCTCTCCGAATTGGATGATGCGATCTATGAAAACCTCGATCCTCGTTTCGTGGGCTCTAGCAACACCTGGGTAGCTGTCAGCAATCGCGCCCGCGTGCTGGCCTATTCCACAGAGCGCGTGAGCATCACACAATTGCCGACTTCCGTGTTCGAACTCACCAAACCTGAATTTGCAGGTAAAGTGGGCTGGGCGCCGACCAATGGCACCTTCCAATCGTTCGTGAGCGCGATGATTCAGATGCATGGTCGGGATACGACCCTGGCTTGGCTCAATGGCATGAAGGCGAACAATGCCGTGCCTTATGCCAACAACAATGCGATCATCCAGGCCATCGCGTCGGGTGAGATCAACTTCGGCATCACCAATCACTACTACTTGCTGCGTGCCAAGAAGGATAATCCCGATTTCCCGGTCGCGCAGACCTTTTTCGCTTCGGGCGACATCGGCAACATGTTGAATTTGGCTGGAATCGGCATCCTTACCTCATCCACCAAGAAAGATGCGGCTGAGCAGTTGATCCGCTTTTTGCTTGAAACCGAATCACAAGAATTTTTCGCGACGGAAACCTTCGAATACCCGGTTGTGAAAATCGGAAATGAGGCCTTGGCCGTCGATTCTTTGCGCCGCTACGCGCCGGATGTGAGCCTGGAAAGCATTCCGAATCTGGATGACACCCTTGCACTTCTGCGGGAGGCAGGACTGCTATAAAACGAGTCCCTTGGTTTTTCAAGCTACCGGTTTTTGCCACCGCCATTGTCGTGGCATTGCCGGTGGTGTATCTGCTCATTCGGGCGTTCGAGGCCGATGGGCAGCAGGCCATGGACCTTATTTTTCGTCGGCGCAATCTCTACCTGCTGATCAACACGCTTTCGTTAACTGCAGGAGTCCTGTTCCTATCGACCTTATTGTCCTATCCCCTTGCGTGGGTGACGGCTCGAACGGATCTCCCCTTCCGCAAAACGGTGACCACGCTCGCCATCCTTCCGTTGGCTATTCCCGGTTATGTGATGGCCTACACATTATTAAGCCTGGGTGGAGCGAATGGTACGATTTTTACTCTTTTGGGTGTGGAATTTCCCCGGATCAGCGGGTATCTGGGTGCCTTGCTGTCGGTCACCTTCTACACCTATCCCTACTTATATCTCAATTTGAGGTCCGGATTCATGGGGTTGGATCCGGCGCAGGAAGAAGCGGCGAGATCGTTAGGATACAATACCCGTCAGATCTTTTTCCATATTTGGTTGCCGCACCTCAAGCCGGCGTATCTGTCCGGCGCCTTGATCATCGGATTGTATGTATTGGGTGATTTCGGGGCCGTATCGCTCATGCGGTACGAAACCATCAGTTATGCGCTGTTCATGCAATATGCAGGCTCCTATGACCGGATTTATGCGGCTTGGCTGGCCCTTATGCTGATCGCCATCACGGCTACGATTCTATTTGCCGAAGCACGATTATTGAAAGGATTGCGGTTGTCGCGCGTGGGCACCGGTGCCATGCGCTATCGTAACTCGACACTCGGCCGGTGGACGGGCTTCGTTTTCGCCGGCATCGGGCTGATCGTCGCCAGTTCCCTCATCGTGCCTATGGGAACCGTCCTTTTCTGGATGACCAAAGGCGCGTCGCACGCAGCCTGGCTGGATGTCGGCCAATCCGTGTTGAACTCGATGAGCGCCAGCGCTCCCGCCGCGCTATTGGCTTGCGCGATGGCTGTGCCCTTGGCGTACGTGTCGGTCCGATATCCATCCGCCCAATCCGGATTTTTTGAACGTGTTGCTTGGTTCGGATTCGCCACACCTCCCCTCGCGCTTGGCCTCGCCTTCATCTTTTTCAGCCTCGGGGTGGCGCCATGGCTGTATCAATCCATCACACTGCTGGTTGTGGCCTACGCCATCCATTATCTGGCCGAAGCGTTAGGCCCCATCCGTTCCGCGTTGTATCAAGCCCCGCCGCGTTTGGAAGAAGCCGCCCGATCACTGGGTTTTTCGCCCTTTCATGCCTTCCGAAAAGCCACTCTTCCCCTGCTTCGCAATGGAACCATTGCCGGCGCCGCGTTTGTTTTCCTCAGCGCCATGAAAGAACTCCCCATCACGTTCATGCTCGCTCCGGTCGGATTCGAATCGCTCGCCATGAATGTTTGGGGATACACGAATGAGGCGATGTTCGCGGATGCCGCACCATTTGCCCTTATTTTGCTGCTTCTGTCTTCTGTGTTTGTCGGACTCTTATTCACTCGCGAAATCAAACCCTGATGTCTGTTCTTCTCAGAGTCAACGCCTTGACCAAACGCTTCACGCCGGATTCGCCTCCTGTGGTGGAAGACGTGTCGTTTGATGTGGGCGAGAATGAGATTTTCGCGATTCTGGGTCCGAGCGGATGCGGAAAAACCACGACCCTTCGCATGATCGCGGGATTCGAACGGGCCGATAAGGGCTCCGTGGAGTTAAAGAACTTAGTAGTGGAATGCGCTCATGCGCATGTGTCGCCGGATAAGCGCGGAGTCGGATTCGTGTTTCAGGAATATGCCTTGTTTCCGCATCTGACTGTGGCCGATAACATCGCGTTCGGACTCCCATCCCTGTCCAAAGCCGATCGCAAGATTCGCGTCGAAGCGATGGTCGAGCTGGCCGGACTCACTGGTTTCGAAGCCCGCAAACCGCATGAGTTGTCTGGTGGTCAGCAGCAGCGTGTCGCTTTGGCCAGAGCCTTGGCACCGATGCCGAAAATCATTTTGCTGGATGAGCCTTTTTCGAATTTGGATGCGGTTCTGCGTCAATCCACCCGCCATGAAATCCGATCCATGCTGAAAAAAGCCGGGCTCAGTGCCATATTGGTCACGCATGATCAGGAAGAAGCTCTTAGTTTCGCGGATCGCATTGCGGTGATGAACAAAGGAAAGGTGGAACAAATCGGAACACCGGAAGATGTGTACGAAACCCCGCGCACGGAATTTGTGGCGTTGTTTTTGGGTCGCACGAATCTCATCAAAGCCAAAGCCCGCGGTATGGAAGCGTGGACCGAGCTCGGTGCCATGATGATCGATCGGCCGATGGATGGGGATGTGACCTTGTCGATTCGTCCGGAGCACCTGACCTTGGAGCGTGTGAACGAATCCAATTGCAATGGTTGCTGCGGAACCGTGGTGAACCGCGAGTTCAAAGGGCATGATATCACGTACAAAATCCAGCTTCAGAAGAGTGAGTGCTTGGTGCATACCGATAACCGCGTGAACTTCGTGGCGGGTGATCGGGTGGTGGTGAAGCCGGTGGAGCCTGCAGTGGTTTTAAATTAACAGGGAGGATGGGTGGATGGGAGTTTGATTGGGGTACATTAATGCTCCTCTCCTCCCATACTCCCTGTTCATATTCTTATGATCTTTCCTACTGGTTTTGAAGCGCGAATGATGCTCGATTTCGGGGCGGAGACCGCCGAGCAGGTTATCGCGGCGATTGAGGAACAGAAGCCGGTGACGTCGATTCGTCATAATCCCATCAAGCCGTATGCGCAGCGAAGCGGAACGCCTGTCCAATGGGAACCGATGGCTGATTTCTTGGATGAGCGACCCGATTTTTCCATGGATCCGCTCTGGCATGCCGGCGCTTACTACGTGCAAGAATCCAGCAGCATGTTGGCCGGCGAAATCTTCCGTCGCATCAAGGCGACCATGCCCGGACCTCTCAACGTCCTCGACTTATGCGCCGCCCCCGGAGGAAAAAGCACGCATTTGCTGAGCATGATGAATGACGATGATTTCTTGGTAAGCAATGAGGTGAGTCGTACACGAGCATCCGTCCTGCACGAAAACATCACGAAATGGGGATTCCCTAATGTGATGATCACACAGCAAGATCCATCCCGATTCGCGCCATTGGGCGCTTTTTTTGATGTGATTCTGGTCGATGCTCCCTGCTCGGGCGAAGGATTATGGCGGCGGGATGCGGATGCGGTCAATGAATGGTCGCCCGAAGCGGTGCAGCATTGCGCGGTGCGTCAGACCTCGATTCTGAACGATATTTGGCCCGTGCTCAAACCCAATGGCGTGCTCATTTACAGCACCTGTACCTACAATCGCGAAGAGAACGAAGCGCAGCTCGATCATCTGATCACCGAAATGGGCGCATATGAACTCACATTCGATCTGCCCGCGGAATGGGGATTTGTGCGCTCTGAAAACATGCGAATGTGGCGCGGACTCCCCGGAATCGGGCGAGGTGAGGGGTTTGCGATCGGCGCCGTCCGGAAAGCGGACAGCTTGGCGGAGCACGGAGCTGGCCACGAGCGACCCACGCTGCGTCGAACGAAGGAGTTGTTCTGGCCGGATCTGCTGCCTCAGGGAGATTGGACGGGCTTTGTGATCGGGTCGAACACGGTTGCGATACCGGCCGCGTTGGAGTCGCGGATGATGGCCTTGGATGGAATGCGGATCGTCTCAGCAGGCCACGAGATGGGCGACGACAGACGGCCGCGGTATGTGGGGGTTGGACTTCCGACCTCCGACCGCATCCACATCACCCGAATCCATGATCCTCATTGGCAGCGGATGTACCTGAAGCGGGAGTCCATCCCGGTGGAAGGACCCAACGGCATCACGCTCATCCTCGCCGGTGAGGTTCCGCTCGGTTATGGGAAAACCGTGAATGGACGGCTGAACAACTGGTATCCGATGGAGTGGCGGTTGCGCCGCTCACTTTGATCGGATCAGCACAAGCTCCTCTTGTGGTGGAATCAGGAAGTCGGCGCCGGTTTCGGTGATTACGACCATTTCTTCGACGGAGATGGTTTTCGTGCCCTCGGGGATGTTCCAAGCAAAGAACCCATCATAGGCATAGGTCATGCCCGGCCGCAGCGTCTTGAGCTGGAACGGAGCCGGAGTACGGCCTTCCTGCGCACCACCCAGGCCGGGTCCGGCGTCGTGCGCCACATATCCGACCGGATGTCCCGTGCTCCACATCACCGGCAGGGACCCATTGGCACGCAACCACTCGCGCTGCACTTTGTCGACGTCATACCCACTCACGCCGGGTTTCATGGCGGCATGCACACGGCGCACACCTTCTTTGGCTATGGACCAAAACCGTTGAATAGAATCGGGCGGCGCGATCTCGCCCGGACCCAACACGTACGCGAAGCGCTGGATGTCGGTAACCCATCGATCATACACGCGGATGCCGAAATCAGTCTGAATCACATCTCCGGCTCGGATCACGCGGGCGGTGGAATGCGAATGGCCGCGGTCGGGACCCGAATTCACGTTCGGATTCTGGTCCGGCGCCCAAGCGTCGGTCACGCCGTACGCCGCCATTTTCGCTTTGAGGAAGCGGGCCACATCCGCATCCGTGGTTTGTCCGGGTACGATTGTGGCATACGCTTCGAGCTGCCATGCGGCCGTGAGTTCGGCGGCTTGGCGCATGATCTCGACCTCGGCGGGAAGTTTGATCGAGAGCCAATCGTCGACCAGATCTTCAGATGACACCAAGCGGCGGGACAATGCCGAACCCAGCGCTTCCGTCAGCGCATCGTACTGGGTGGAGCTGAGACCGTCGGCCAGCTCACTGGATGTGCTTCGGTTGATGGCGATGCGGGTCGGATTGCGTGCGATCAGATAGTCCGACGCCTGTTGAATGGCCGATGCACCACGTTGCACCACCGCCACGCTGTCGTGCAGGCCCACATCCCGAAGGGCAGTCGCTTCGCCGATAGGCGAGAAGACCATGGATCTGACTCCATCATCCATCCGCTCAAAAAGGAAGACCGCGGTACCACCGGCGTTCTCGCCACCAATGAAATCAGCCAGCGGATCGTTGCTGTTTTCTCGGCAGACGACCAACCAGACGTCTATTCCGTTGCGCGACAAAGCCTCGGGCAGCAACGTGCGGATGCGTTCGGCGCGGATGTCAGGCCAAGGTGAGGATCCCGCGAAGGGATTGGATACGGGTTCTAGCCGGGCGGAACACCCGGCCAAGAACGCGATGATCAGGAATATCGAGGCAGTTTTCATGCCCCGAATATAGTTATTTGCCCGGTTCGACCTTGCAGGTGCTTACGCCGAGGAGAGCATACAAGCC
>CAYPOI010000084.1:0-11410 GCA_964412365.1 uncultured Chitinophagales bacterium
AGGCGGGTACGACATCACCATGCCGAGCGACTACATGGTGGAAATCTTGGTGAAGCGCGGATTGATCCATGAATTGGATTACGATAACATCCCCAACATCGAGAACATCGATCCACGGTTCCGAAACCTGCCCTTCGATCCGGAAAGCCGCTATTCCATCCCCTATCAATGGGGTACGACCGGTATCGGTGTGAACACGAAGTATGTGAAAGAGACCATCGACAGTTGGACCGCGCTTTGGGACCCCAAGTACAAAGGCCGCATCAGCGTGATCGACAACATGAGAAGCGGACTCGTGCCAGCACTCATCCTATTGGGTTATTCGGTGAACGAAACCGATCCGTCGCGGCTCAATGAGGCTAAAGACATGATGATCGCCCAAAAAGAATTCGTGCGCACCTACTCGAGCGACACCTATATCGATCTGCTCAAATCAGGGGATGTCTGGTTGGCAATGGGATGGAGCGGCGACATCTATCAGGTGATGAAAGAAAATCCGGATGTGGTCTTCATCATCCCGAAAGAAGGAAGTTATGCCTGGGTCGACAATCTGGTGATTCCAAAAGGATCCAAGAACAAGGAATTGGCCGAATCGTTTCTCAATTATCTATTGCGTCCGCAAGTCGGCGCCGACATCTCCAATTATACCGGGTATTCAACGCCGAATCGGGCTTCATTCCCTTTGGTTTTGGATTCATTGACGTCGGATGTCACCCTGTATCCGCCTAAAGAAGTGCTCGATCGGATGGAGTTCCTGCGTGACGTGGGCGATGCCACCACGATCTACAATCGAATCTGGAACGAAATCAAATCGCAATGAGTGATGAGGCTCTACATATCTACCGCATCGAGTCGTCATTCACCGAAATCAAGCTGATCGATTACGCGTTGAAAAAGCATCACGGAATGATCCGATCCACATCCTTCACCGATACGATTCGGTATGATGTGGCCATACCCGCTGCCACCGTCGATCTGTTCCTCAGTGACATGAAACATCACGGTCAGCAACGTATCCGACTGGAATCGATGGGGGTCGAATGAGCGGAGAAATTAGGGATGTCAACTTCCAAAGGATATCGAGAATCAACTGGCTGTTGACCGGACCATTGCTTCTGTTTTTTTCTTGGCCGTATTTGCGTCTTGCCGAATTGATCGGGACATCCGCTGTTTTCGCCTTGATCGGATGCGGTCTGTTCAGCATCGCATTCACGCTAACGATCGTTCACGGTCATATCTCCATTTCGGTAGGTGAACTGCATCGCGTCGAGTTCTACCGTTGGACCCGCAGGCGTCATTATCCCTGGAAGTGGTTCTACCACCCGACTCTGTTTCAGTACAGCACCCGACTCACGCTTCTGTTGGCGTCGATCGTGTGCTTATTGGGATGACTTCTTTTTGTAGCACTCGTGCAAGCGGTTGAGCAACCGGCTTTTGCGAACCCGAACAAGAACCGGACTGATTTTGAACAACTTGCTGACCGTCAAGTAACTCGCATCCGGTTGATTCATGTAAAATTGGATGAAGTTGCGATTGGGTTCATCCAGGAGATCCATGCATTTGCGAAGAATTTCCTCTCGTTCTTGATCCACCATGCGGTTGAACTGCTCTGAAGGATCCGTCACATATTGCTCCTCCAATACCAATCCACCTTCGCGATGCTCCTTCTTAACCGTCTTGAAAAACTCGTTTCGTGCCGAGATCATCAAATATCCGATCACATTCGTTTTTGAATCGAAATGCCCGGACTTTACCCGGTCGATCATCGAGAACAGCGCCTGTTGCGCGCATTCTTCCGCCATATACTCATTCGCACGAACCGTGATGCTCAGATACTCGCGAATCTGAGGAAGGATGGCCCGGGTGAACGCATCCAAAACAGGATGGTGATCCTGTTCGATGGCTCGGATAATCTCGTCCGATTGAAACGACGGGGATAACGGGTTTTTTGACACGGCATCAAGTTACAAAATGCTGAGACAAGCGCCACGCCGTCGAAAAGAGAAATAAACCCAAATATTTTTTTAAAATTAGAGTTCTTTAATTATTATAAGTCATTAATTATCAATGCTTAAAAGAAATTAATTAAGGACTGTAACATTTGACCCTTCTCGGAATCATATATATGAATGAGAATGTAGTCATGAATACTCTGCGCGATTTGTCGTGCTAAGTATCATTATAGTCTTATATGTACTCCTAAAATAACAATCATACATACATCCATACCATCATGAAAACGAAATCCAACTTTTTCGCACTTATCGCTGTAGCCGTACTCTTCACCGGTTGCTCCAACTCAACAGACGCCCTTCAGAACATCGGCGGTCACAAAGAAGATATTGTTGTAGCTAAGCCAGAAAACCGCTTGCCACGCGACACAGATAACATGGATCGTGGTACCGATGCTGTATTCAATATCGCTGGTCACAAAGAGGATATCGTTGTAGCTAAACCGGAGTAAGTCGATACTTACGGGTACTGTGGGTATATTCGTGCTTGCACGTAACCATCCCACATGTCTCGAATCGTTGCTCTCCTATTATGGTTGTTTGCCGTTGAGGTTGCTATTGGGCAACCTCAGCGGTTTATTCTGCAACAGCAGGCAGATCAACTCCTTCAGCAAGTTGTACAAGGTCAGCAAATACCTCTCTCTTTTTGGGGGTTGGTGGAGTTGGCCAAGCAATATGGCGACGTCAAAACATATATCGAATCTCGCGCCGGGTCGTTAAGGGAACGGCGCAGCGAGGTAAATTGCTACCTCGGCATATTGAGTGATTTATCCATTACCGGTCCGCTTGAGGCCGCTTGGGCATGCGAGAACCAGGCTGATTTTGCAGTACTCCATCTATACAGCCTTCCGTTAGAGAAACGAACCGAGGCCAGAAGTCGTCACTCCGACCGTTTCAAGCTCGCCGCCAGCGATCCCGTCATTCGCGCCTATCTCGAAAGGGCGACCAATCCGAACTACTCCATCTCCGATCTTGTAAGTCCGAGACCGTTTCGTGCCGCAGATATCCACCTGATTCCACCTGGATACACCTATCGCGACGAAAACGCCCCATCCTATTTGGCTTTGTTGGATCATTGGAAAACCGAGCTTCCAATCACCCGTCGAAACCTGACATTTGCAGATATCTATGCCGTGTTTCACATCATCGATTCCTACCATCAATTGGATCATTATGCGGGGATCTATGAATACCTGCCGATGCTTAGTGGCACGACGTCCTTTCCCGACCTCGACATCAAGCTAAGAACGTACAGAAGAGTCGCCTTTTCTTCGTATTTCCTCGGGTTTTACCTGCCTGCCCTGGAATTCTACCGCGTCGCTCTACGACCATTGGTCGATCGCATGTCAAGTGCCAACGATGCGTACATGGAAGCCCGTCTCCGCGTTGAGACCGATTATGGCAGCATCCAATACCGATTGGGAGATTTGGAAGGTGCCAGGGAAACCTATGCGAACATCTTTCCAGACAGAGCTTACTTCCAAGATCTTCGGTCCAAATCGATTCTTCTGAACAATTTGGCGGTTTCCTATCTGAACACCGGCCGGATGACCGATTATCTTGAATTGCAGTTGCAAGCGTTGGAAGACGCCAAATCCATCGATTACAGCTTCATGGAGTTGCAAGTCTTAAAAAACTTGTATGTCTATCATTGGCGGCGTGGCGACTGGGACAATGCCATCCTCTATCTGAATAGCGCGTACGATGTGGCCTTGAAGATGAACGATTCCAATGAATTGGGAAACATCCTCTCGCTTTTCGCCACCTACCATCGCGAGTATCGAAAGGACTATCAACGAGCCTATTCCTACAACCTTCAATCCGTCGACCTTTTGCGTGAGTTCGGAGCAAAGAACACGCTCCTGTTAGCGCAATTCGAACTGGCCCTCACGTTGGAATCGCTTCGTCGTTACGACGATGCGATCGAACTGTACGAATCGGTGGAACGGGATGCCACGACTACGGGTGACCTCATTTCGGAATTGGTCACCCGTATCCAACGGATCGACTTGCTGCAACGTTTGGGTCGATTTGACGAAACCAAAGCCGCTCTCTTAAACATCCAGCAGCATGACTTATCAACGATTCTGGGTTTTGAGACGTTCGTGGAATCTGTGAATGTGATCGCCATCGACCATATCCATCGGCAAGATCATAATGAAGCCCGACTCTGGCTGGAACCCATGATGAGTGAGATTTTCAAACGTCTCCAGAGCAGCGCCGACGACCAGACGGGGTTCATCCGGTTCAAGCCCGAGTTCACCGAAACCATCCGCCTACTCACGCAAACATATCTGAAGCAGAGCCAACCGACCGCTGCAGCGGAATTGCTTGATAAAGTCAAGGCTGTCAATCAGGCCTCCTACAACAATAGTGATCTCCTACGTGCGACGGTGTTGTCTGAAAGTGATCGGATAACGGATGTCAGACTTGCTCAGAACATCGAAGATATTCGAGCGTCCTTGTTGCGAGCCTCTTCGAGCGAAAAACTGGAGTTGAACAACCGCCTGATCCGGCTTCAACAAGAACGGGCCCAATTGAAAAGTGGTCGCATCCCAACCGTTTCTTCCATCGAAGTGGATTTGATGCAGGTCCAAAAACAACTGGGACTTGGAGAAATGGCTGTATCCGTGACCATGTTAGACAGCCTGATTTTCCGAACAGCCGTGACCAAGGAATCTATCCGTGTTGACGAAATTCGAAACAGTATACCTCATATTAAATCATGGAGTCGGACAGAGGCAAAGACCATCACCGGCGACATCAACCTGAATGATCTTCATTCCATTTATTCTGTTCTGTTTGAAGATCTGTTTACAGAACACATCCCCAGTAAGCTGTTTTTTTTGCCAGATGGACCGCTACATCGAATTCCTATCGAAATATTACCTGTGAATCGTCCCGAAAACAGCACGTCATTTGGTGCTGTGACGTACTTAATTGAAGCGACGTCTGTGACCTATGCCACATCCTTGCACGAGCTCACATCACATCAGCGCAAGCGCAATACGCATACCCACGACTATATAGGGATCGGTATATCGAGATTGGCCACCTTTCCGGCATTGAGTCCGCTGCCGTATGCTGAAATGGAAATCCGTCGGATAGTGAGCACGATGACACGTTTCGCTCGATCACTCATGTTGCTTGGAAACGACGCCACAGAACACCGAATCAAAAACACAGCCACGGATACACGAGTCTTGCATGTTGCCTCACACAGCGAAGTGAATATGATTGATCCGCTATTTTCGGTGATTTATGTGGAATCGGACGAGAATTCGGATGGAGCCATCTACGCGTATGAACTATTTGGCATGGACATGAACATCGATCTGATCATGCTCAGCAGCTGTGAGTCGGCAAGCGGCACCTATATTCAGGGTAGCGGGATGGTGGGATTGGGCCGCGCGCTGCAGTTTGCCGGTGCCCGAAGCCTGATCATGAACACATGGTCCATTCGAGACCAAACCGCTTCCGATATCTCCACCTGGTTTTATGAAAACCTGAATGAAGGGATGAGTAAAAACGAAGCGTTGAGACAGGCTAAAGTGCGGTATATCACGACCCGAAACAGCGACCCCTACATCTGGGGATCCTTCATTCTGATTGGGAATGATGAGCCATTGATAAAAAAAATCAGCATCAGGGTTTTCTTCTTTGGGGGAATCCTGATGCTGATCCTGGGAGGGGTCCTATTTTGGCTCGTTCGTCAGCGCCGGAGTTGATCCAGCGCGGACTGTGCGGCGCGACCGAATGCGCCATTCATATCGATGACTCGTGCGAGATGGATGTTCGCCTCATCTAGTCTACCGGATTGGATTAACGCATTCGCCGTGTACCATTCGGTGCGTTCCATCTGGATCGGATCCACACCGTTCAAGGATCGAATCTCATCGAAACGGACCAATGCCGGCGCGAAATCTCCGCGGTTATATGCCAGAGCGGCAAGATTCAATCGAACTTCGACTTGTTGGGAAACATCCAAATCGGTCGCTAAAAGTGCGATGAGCGCTTGCTCAGCCAACCCTTCTTGGCCTTCCACCGCCATGATGGTGATGTCGCGCAATTGCATGTCAAATGTTTCCGTCGGGATGGTGCCCGAGCGCATCAGATTGAATTCGATTTGCTCGAGGGGCATGAATTTGGACGTGCCGGTCGGAGATGCGAGAAAGTAGAGGGATGTGCCTACACCAATGATCACAGCGGCTGCCGCGGCCGATGCCACCAGGCGCATTCTGGATGGGGATCGCATAGGAATTGGGATGACATCTTTACCGACGGACAGTTTCCGTACCGTGGCGGCTGTCTTCATGTAATCCAAGTAGCCGAATTGGATCACTTCCACCCAAAGATCGTCAATCTGCTTCTGATTGAGGGTTCCCCTCACATACAGATCGATCCTGTCCTCTAGGTCAAGATGGTTGGTTTGGGTATTCAAGAGTTCTCTTCATGATATTGATTTGCATACAATTAAAGCTGTAACAAGAACCGAAATCAGGCACGTTTTTCCATCACGTTCCGAATGGTGTCGATCAGGTCCTCTTTTTGAAACGGTTTGGGCAGAAATGCATTCATTCCGGCATCCAAACAGTTTTCACGGATATTGGCATTTAGATTCGCTGTAACAGCGATGATAGGAACATCTTTGTATTGGTCCATTTTGCGCAACTGCCGAGTGGTCTCGATGCCGTCGATCCCTTCGCCCAGATTCACATCCATGATGATCACATCATAGCTGTCTTCTTTGGCGAGGTCCAAGGCGTCAAGGCCGGTTTCAGCATAATCCACTTCAAATCGCTTCTTCCGCAAGAAATACTTCACGATGGAGCGTATTTCGGCGTTGTCTTCGACATGGAGAGTGCGGATGGACTGGTATTCATTCACAGAGGCTTCGGCTTCAACAGCCGGCTCGATGTGTTCCGTCTTCTCATCCCAAACGTACCTTCTGACCGATTCCTTCGCACTGCGCTCATTAAAGACAATGGATGGTACGAACATAAGGGTGTTGGCAGAATGCATCTGCCGATTGGGTTGGTTAACGAAATTGAGTAAATACCGAAACATGATGTTCCTCCTTACCTATATGATCCGGAGGAACCCGATTTGTTACAGCCACATGAAGATTTTTTTTCGCATCCTGTGGCGGACGTGACAAAAGTAGATAGATGTGGACTTCTTAACGATTTAAGATTTTCTAACACATCCGAAACCGGGGTTTAAACGGCTGAAATCGGGATGCGTTAAGAAACCTTAATCATAAGCTTCGCCTTCAAGGATCCAATCGGCCGCTGGAGCCCCTTTCAGATAGTGGTCGAAGTACTCTTTCATCCGGATGGTGTAGTCCATCTTGTTCGCATATCGTTGCGGATGGTGGGGTTCGCCATGATATTGCAAGAAGATGACGTCTTTGTCTAACCGACGCATCGCCAAGTACATTTCGATGCCTTGATACCAGGGCACCGCGTCGTCTTCATCACCGAACATGATCAATGTTGGCGTTTGGATGCGGTCGGCAAAGAATACCGGTGAGTTTTCGATGTATAGATCACGGGCTTCCCACATGGTTCGACCGATCCGGCTTTGCTGCTGTTCGTACTGGAATTGGCGTGCGAGTCCGCTTCCCCAACGTATTCCGTTGTAGGCGCTTGTCATGTTGCTCACTGGCGCCCCCACAATCGCCGCGGCGAACAGGTTGGTTTGTGTGATCATATGCGCCGCTTGGTATCCGCTCCAAGAGTGGCCATGGATGCCAACGGCCTTCGGATCCGCGATTCCCATATCGATGAGTTTTTGCACTCCAGGAACGATGTATTTGGTGGATGAATACCCTGGCTGACCTTCCGTGTAGCGCACATCCGGCAAGAAGATCGCATAGCCATTGCTCGCATAGTAAGGAAAGGATGGCCGGTGGTTCACCGCCAAGGCATTGTACTCATGAAGCCGTTGCGAAAACAATTCATAGAAGTACACGATCACCGGAATCCGTGTTCCAGGTTTGTAGCCGCCCGGCAGAATCAGCACGCCCTGAACCGGGGTTCCATCCATGCTCGACCATTCGACGAGCTGGGATGTCCCCCATGCGAGTTCCGACATCACCGGATTGACCGCGCTCTGCTTCACCCGATTGCGTAAGCGGGTATCTGCCGACCAGATATCCGGAAATTCGTTGTACGACTCACGCGTATACAGATAGATGCCCGCATCCTTCGCTTTGGTCACAAATGTGAGCTTCTTGTTTTCTTGAAGCAAGGATGTGACCCCATTCCGATCCGGGCGCATTTCATAAAAACCGGTGGTCTTCTCCACATCATGGTACCCAGTCAAAAGAAGCACGTGCCCCGCGTCGAAGGTGCGCTCCTCGTCGGTGCGACGGATCCGGTACTGGCGACGCTCAGCCCGGCCGGTCACCGTGCGATTCACCGCCTGTCCGCTCGGCAGGTCTATGCTCCACAAATCAAACTTGTCGTAGATCAGTACCGACGCGTCGCCCTTCGTCCAACCCGCAATCCCATACCCGCCAGGTGCGCTCGGAGAATCATGGTCTTCATCGATGAATGGCACACCAAGTTCTTCCGTCAGGTTCCGGCTCACACCGGTTGCGGTTTCGACCGCATGCCAATGTCCGTCTCGGAACATCACGATCCAATTTCCGCCTGGTGAGAGTTGGGCACCACCCTGATGCCGCTCCGCGATCATGCGGCGCGCTCCGGTGCGAAGATCCACCACATACACGTCGGATTGGTTGCCGAACCACGTGATTTCACGCTGATAGGCCACGTTGCTTGTTCCAACCGCAAAACGTGCATTCTCGGGTATGGATACGCTTGAAAGGGTCGAATCGGCCAAGGAGACGACGAGTCCGGTGTCGCGATGCCACACGCTCAGAAAGGTGCGGGAACGTCGCGCAGCGGCGGTTTTGATCTCGTGCGGCTTGATGAGCGGATCCTCGCCATGCCACACATCCAAGCCACGGTCGTCGCGGATGAACTCTGGGTCTGTGAAATTCTCTACCGTCCATTCACCGCGCTTCGGTTTCGTCACGATCTGCTCGGCGACCGGCTTCGTTCCGAAAAACAAGCGCTCTCCCCTATCCGTCCATCTCAATTGAGTGCGGAAAGGCACGTAGCGGGATTCGGATGGGGGCTGAAGCTCGCGAAGGGTCGTATCCAGCACATGCAAACGGGCGATGTCGACAGCTTGGGAGCTGTCTTCCAGGGCGGATACAAACGCCAATGAACCGGATGTCTGCGACCAAGTAAGTTGGTCATAGCGCGTGTACGACCCACCATGCAAGGTATCGACGGCGCTGGTGGCCAGATCGTAGCGGATCAGCGCATTGCCTTTGCCCAGTGAATCGGCAATAGCCAAAAACAGCTTCGTGCCGAGGGAATCGGCCGCCATCGCGCTGACAAATGAAACAGAGCGCACGGCTCCATCCGCCAAAGACCGGATTTCAAGTGTGGAGCCGACGGTTTTGCGCCACTCTTTGCCGGGTTTGTCGGTATTCAACCAAACCAGCAGATAGCGGCTGTTTCCGGTGAATTCGAAGGATTTCACATTTTCCACGGTGGTCATTTCTCCACTGGCTAAAGGCAGATACGCCATGCCTGATTTGGGTCGATCGGCGGGTTTGGATGCGTTTTCGACCTCGATCACATCCGGACGGATGGTGGCGGCGAGCCATTTCGAATCTGTGGAAAAACGGGGCTGTTGACCGTTGGGGATGGTGTATTGTTTGCGACCCGAGATTTCCTTGACGATCGCATCCCCATTCCCGCGGTCGGGCCAGATGTCGTAAGCTGTCCAAGCGCCGTTATTGGAGATTGTGGCGTTGCGGAGGGTTCGCATGGACATGAGGTCGTCCAGTGTCATGGGCCGACCTTGGCCAAAGGCTGCAAATGGAACGACGAAGCAAAGCAGAAGTACGGATAGAGAACGGCGCATGGTGAGCTCGGGATTGGTGATTGCTCAAAATCGAATGACTTCGCTTGCCATGCAAATTTCGTAACTTCGTTTAACAAGAAATGCCGGAAACGATTTGAAAGTGATCATCATCGGGGCAGGCGAGGTCGGATATGACCTAGGCGCTATGCTATCCCAGGAAAAACACGATGTCGTCATACTGGATCGTGACAAAGACGCACTCCGATTGTGCGGTGAGAACGATGTCCTGACCATCGAAGGAAACGCCACCTCCGCTTATGATCTGCAGCGCGCCGGCGTGGGCGATGCCGATCTGGTCGTGGCCGCCACGAACTTGGATGAAGTGAACATGGTCGCCGCGTTGCTCAGTAAGCGTTTGGGTGCAACCAAAGTGATCGCCCGTATCCGGAATGATGAGTTTTCGAGACCGAATGCCTTGGTCCGCCCCGCCGATATGGGCATCGATGTGATGATTCATCCCGAACAAAGCGTGGCCCGGGAAATCGTATTGCTCGTGAAGCGGGCCGCCGCATCGGATGTGGTGAGTCTGGCGGATGGAAAAATGCAATTGGTCGGAATCCGACTGGATAAAGCCAGTCCGCTGGTCGGCAAGAAATTGATGGAAGTGGCCCTGCTGGCTCCTGATGATCCCTTCCGAGTCGTTGCCATCTACCGAGGCGGCTTCACGCTCATCCCGTTCGGTAACGACCGGCTTCAAGCCAACGATCATATTTTCATATTGGCCAAGACCGAAGACATCACCGATGTGATGCGCATCACCGGACATGAGAATCGCAAAATCCGCAACATCATGATCACCGGTGGCACCACAGTCGGTGCCATGATCGCACGGATGCTCAGTGAAGACGACATGGATTGGAAGGTGAAGCTCATCGAGCCCGATTACGAAACCTCGTATGAATTGGCGACCGAATTGCGGGATGTGTTGGTATTGCATGGCAACCCGACCGATCCGAATCTGCTCGTCACCGAAGGCATCACTGAAACGGATGTGTTCATCGCGGTGACGGAAGACGAAGAATCGAACATCATTTCCTGCCTGATGGCCAAGCACCTGAAGGTTCCGAAAGTGATCGCGATGGTGTCGAAGGCGGATTACATCCCGCTCAGCCAGACCATCGGTTTGGATGCGGCCGTGAACAAGAAATTGGCCGCTTCGAATGAAATACATCGCTTAGTGCGCAAAGGATCGGTATTGTCTGTGGCCGCCTTGCATGGAATCAAAGCCGAAGTCTTGGAATTCGAAGCGAGTTCCTCATCCAAAATCACAGGCAATACCATGGCGAAGCTTGTGTTTCCGAAAGGATGCGTGGTGGGTGGCATCATCCGCAACGACAAAGCGGAAGTGGCCACGGGAAATACCGTCGTTGTGCCGGGCGATCGTGTGATCGTATTCTGTCTGCCGGAAGCGATCGATAAAATCTCGTCCTATTTCTGATGCTGTTCAGCAA
>CAYPOI010000085.1:0-11322 GCA_964412365.1 uncultured Chitinophagales bacterium
CGTTACTGGTAGCCACGCGAAGATGGCATGCCATGGCCAGTTCACATCCGCCACCAAGGGCGAATCCATTCACAAGGGCGATGATGGGTTTGGGCGAGCCTTCGATGCGGAAAAACACGGACTGTCCATGCAAGGAAAACTGAGTTCCAGTATCGGAATCCAGTTGCGTCAGTTCCGAAATGTCCGCACCAGCCACAAAGGCTTTCGGTCCCGATCCCGTCAGAATCACGCCTTTGATGGATGTGGATTCTTCAATGACCTGCATCGCACGGTTCAAGTCGGCCATGACCGACGCATTGAGCGCGTTGAGTTTCTCGGGACGGTGAATGGTGAGGATGGCAATCCCGCCGTCCAGTTCGTCAAGCTGTATCGTATCGAATGAATGTGCCATTATCGGGTCCGGCCCTTCGCTTTGGTTTTCATAGGCGCGCTGTCGGGTTCGTCCATCGTCATGTTTTCAATCAGATTGTACCCTGGCAGCGCATCGTCTTCAATGTCTTCGATGATGGTGACGGTCTCTTCCACATCGGTAAGCAAATTGTCCAATTGGAATCCGATTTCTTCCGGGTTGCTCATCGTGATCGATTGCTCATAGATATAGCGGATGGCGTCCTCGATGGTCTCAAGCTGTGATTCGCAGATCTGCATTTTCTCGCCGGCGCCCTTGAGTCGATCCAACCGCTTTTTCAGGATGACCAAGCGGCGACGTTTGATGTCGCGAAGTTTATCGGACGATGCTTGCGCCACTTCCTGAGTGGCTTCGTCGATTTCTTTCACCAGGTGGTTCTCGCGTGTTTGGGTCACATACTGCTGAAACCGGGTGTATGAGTCCAAAACCAGCAGATAATTGCTCAACAAGCCTTGAATCTTCGACTTGATGTTGTCCGCAAGTCCTTGCGAGGTGGATGGAAACTTGTCGAAATTCTCTTTGATACGGTCGCTGATGTGTTTGAGAATGAGAAACCGCTTTTGCGATTTGGTGTCGAGCGTATAGAACAGGTCTTTTTCTTCACGTGCCGCGTTCCGTTCTTGCAGTTTGCGACGCTGCACCAACTTCTGGAAATACTCCGATTTCGGCATGGTGCCGAGATACACCAATTCCGCTCCGATCGCCACACTCAAAATGAAGGGAGCCATTACGCCCACGTCATTGAAAAAGAACGCCATCAAAGAAGACAAAAACAGGAATCCGAGGTTCATCGGATGAAAAAAGGCCTCGCGCGTGAAATTGATGGACAGATCTGTGTTCATTTGGTTAACCGGGGACCTATGGTCTTGTTGGCTTTGATTTCTCTTACGGTGGCTTCCATTTCATCTTGAAGCAGACCCATATCCATCCGGATGCGTTTGACCACTTCTTTCGGCGATTCGGCTTCCACTTGCTCTTGGGAATCGCGCTCATTCATGGCCATTTCAAGCTTCACTTCAGCCAATTCGATCTTCTCTCGGACGGTCCGAAGCACCGAATCCATCGATTCGAGCAAGTGATCGGCGTTCATATCGCGCAAGGTGCGGGCGATTTTGGCCACCCTCTCGGATTCAGCCAGTTTCTTGCGCGTTTCCTGGATACTCCGGTAATGCGCTTTGTACTCGTCCTTCAGCCTGTCCCGTTCGTCTTGTGACGTCATGCTTTGGTACGTTTGCGACCAACGCTTTTGCCGCCGCCCGATTCAGAAGGCTCATCGATGGAAATTTTCTTCTCATCGGTTTTCATCTGAAGCTTGAACTGCTCCACCAATTCATGTGCACGGAGTTTTTCGGCATCGATCTCGATTTCCATGGCTTTCGCGTCCACACTTTCGAGGGCGATTTCCATTCTGGCTTCGTTCTTGGCGGTCGTTTCATTGATTCGATTCACCATCTCCGTATGGGTCTGGTCGATGCCGCCCACTTCAAACTGCTCCAAGGTATCGGCCACTTTCGCTTGCCAAGCCGCACGTTCGCTGGCGCGCAAGGCTTCACGGGCTTCCGCGATTTTGCGGTCTTTTTCACGCAAGAACGCTTTTTTCACTTGGATGGCTTTCTCATACGCCTTCTCAGCGAAATCCAGCTGTTGCTTGGACGATTCCAAACTCTCCTGCAATTTCTGCATCTGGAGGGCATAGGTTTCGGCGATGTCGTCGCGGTTCGCATTGATCGCAGAGCGGATTTTCGACGTCGTTTCCGCCAATTGCTTCTCATAACGCGCCGTTTCCTTCTGAAGCAGCAACACATTCGCCTTCACCGTGGCAATGCTTTCATTCATTTTCGGAACTTGGTCATTCAGTTCCCGAATGTTCTGCTCCAAAATGAGTTTCGGATCTTCGATGGCGCCGATCATGCCGCCAAAAAGGGATTTCATTGCTCGAACGAATCGTTGCCACATAATGAGTCTCGAAAAATTCTATTGGTTATAAAACCCTACGGGGTCGCATAGGGTCGGTTACAGCTTAATATAGCGATACTCCGTCACGATTCACGACATGAGTGACCCATTTCGGGGGTGTAACCGCTGTATTTCCAATGCGGATCGCCTTTCGGATGGAGTCAGATACGGCTTGCAAGCGCCCTTCATTCTTCATGCTTGTATGTACCGTTGCGATCGGATCGCCTTGGCTTATGGAATCTCCAAGCTTCACGTGCAGATCGATTCCGGCCGAGGGATCAATACGATCGTCTTTCGCGCGCCGTCCTGCACCCAATTCCACACCAGCCATTCCAATCTCAAACGACTCGAAACCAACCACGAAACCATCCGATTCAGCGGTGATGATGTGCGTGATGTCGGCAGATGGATACGTTTCAGGGGCATGAAGTACAGCCACATCCGCATCCTGCGCTTTTGCGACGTTGATCAATGTGCGAAGCGCCGAACCGTCTTCTATGGATTTTCGACCTAATGCGATTCCCGCCTCAACGCTGTCCGCCTTGCCACCGAGGTGGATCATCGTTCCTGCCAAGAGTAGCGACAAATCCCTCACATCCTCGGGTCCTTTGCCTTGGAGCACCTCGATCGATTCTCGCACCTCATTCCAATTGCCGATGGCGTAACCTAGCGGCTGATCCATGTTCGTCAAATACGCGACGGTCCGTTTTCCGGCGGCTTCGCCGATGGCGACCAACGTTTTGGCCAATTCAAGAGCCCGTTCTTCCGTTTTCATGAAGGCGCCCGATCCGAATTTCACATCCAAGACCAAGGCATCGATACCCTCAGCCAATTTCTTGCTCATAATGCTTGCCGCGATGAACGGGATGCATTCGACGGTTGCGGTCACATCTCGTAACGAATACATGCGTTTGTCGGCGGGTGCGATATCTTCGGTCTGGCCAATCAGCACCAGGTTATGCTCGCGCAAGACCTTGCGATAGCGATCCAGATTCAGATTCACATTGAAACCGGGGATGGATTCGAGCTTGTCGAGGGTTCCACCGGAGTGCCCCAATCCTCGACCTGAAATCATCGGAACCGGAACACCGCAAGATGCCACGATGGGAGCCAAAATCAGGGATAATTTATCGCCGACGCCACCCGTGGAATGCTTATCCACTTTGATGCCGGGGATGTCGGACAAATCGAGCACGATTCCCGAATGAAGCATGGCATCGCACAGGGCCGAGGCTTCATCCGCATCCAGACCTTGGATGAATCCGGCCATTAAAAACGCCGACATCTGGTAATCGGGAATGCGATCGTGGGTATATTCGTTAATGAGCCAACGGATCTCGTCGGAGCTCAATGTTTCGCCATCACGTTTTTTTCGAATCAGACTGACGGGATTGTTCGTAATCATGGACCTGTCTATTTTGACCTAAAATAACCCATTTCGCCACATGGAATTTTCCTTTTCCCAACTTCTCGTCCTTCTCTTCTTCCTGATTCCCTTGATCGAGCGTTTTTTCGGTAACAAGAAAAAAGGACAACAAAGCGAACCGGAACCGGTTGAGATTGACACGGATCTGGATGATTCAAAACCGGAAATGACGTGGGAAGAAACCCTTCAACAACTCGAAGGCATGTTCAAAGGCGAGCCCGAGCCCGCACCTGTTCCAGTCGAGGTTCCCAAACCAAGAACCGAGTTCCGTTCGAGGGCAAGTTCAGCTAAGATCGAAGTACCGGTCTATGAATTTGTGACTCCGTACATCGATTCTCCCTTGGTATCGTCGGCCGAAGAGTTGACATCCCGACCCATCCATGTGAAACTGACCAAGCAGAACATCCGCGATGCCGTCGTGATCAACGAATTGCTGATGAAACCCATCGCGATGCGCCCACCAAGCATGAACCGCGTGTCATGATTCTGCTGGCCGACCGCCACATTCCGTGGTTGGACGATCTCCTGCCTCCCGACATCACCCTGCATCGCTTCGATGGCGGACGTCCGCCTACCCATCTCCTATCCCAAGCCGAGGCGCTGCTCATCCGAACTGTGACCAAGGTGGATGCGGATCTGCTCGCTTCCGCCCCCAATCTGAGCTGGATCGGTTCCGCCACAGCCGGATTTGATCATATCGATGTGGATGCGGTCCGTGCCGCAGGGGTCCACTTATATGTAGCAGCGGGGTGCAATGCGAGTGCGGTTGGGGACTTCGTGCGAAGCGCGGTGCTATTCGCACGGGGTGCGATGCGCGAGGTGCGACGTGAAGACTCTCTTGCATCGCACTTCGCGCCTCGCACTTCGTTTGCAATCGTCGGTTTCGGGCACACAGGTCGCGCTACGGCGGAACAATTGAAAAAGCTCGATGTAGAGGTAATTCCCTACGACCCTCCGCTTGGCTTACCTGCTACCTGGGAGGATGTTCTGGCGTGTGATGCGGTGAGTGTCCATGTGCCGTTGACGTTCGACGGTCCGAATAAGACCCATCATATGATTACGGAACAGGATTTCGCGCGCGCCAACTGGAAACTGATCATCCAAGCCTCTCGCGGTGGCGTGGTGGATGAAGCGGCACTCAAACAATGGATCCGTCCAGGAGATCGAGATGCGATTGTGGATGTATGGGAAAACGAGCCTTCGCCCGATCCGGAACTCGTTCAACTAGCCACTCTCGCCACGCCGCATATTGCCGGTTATTCGGTCGAGGCGAAGTTCCGGGCGACGAGGATGTGTGTGGAGGCGCTGTGCAAGAAGCTGGATGGTAGAAGCAGGATGCTGGATGGTAGAAGCATCAAGCATCACGCATCAGGCATCCAGCTTCTCTGTGACCTTTCCGATGCCCTGAAAGCCTCCCCCAACGCCGAGACATTCAAGAAACTCCGAAATGAATCCCCCTTACGCCACGAGGCGGAATAGGCTCCGGGCGTTTTCTGTGGTGATGCGGGCCGTTTCGTCGAGCGAAGTGTTCCACAGGGTGCTGAGTTTTTCAGCGACAGACAGCATGAACGACGGTTCGTTGCGCTTCCCGCGATGTGGAACAGGTGACAAAAATGGCGCATCCGTCTCTAACACGATCCGATCGCGTGGAAATTCATGGATATAGGTGTCGATCAGTCCGTTTTTGTACGTTAGCACGCCGCCCAAACCAAGCATGAAGCCCAGATCCAAGGCTCGTTTTCCTTCATCCAATGTACCGGTGAAGCAATGCCAGACGCCGAAGAGCCGTCCGTCTTGCTCATCTGTGATCAGATCCCATAGATCAGCCGTCGATTCCCGGTTGTGAAGGATGATCGGCTTGCCTGACTCGCGCGCGATGCGGCAATGGTGTCGCAAACTCGTTTTCTGCTGCTGGATGAGGTCCTTCGACCAATAATAATCCAGACCAGATTCCCCGATTCCGACAATTTCCGGGTGTGCGGCCCAAGCTTCGAGGCGTGGCACATCGAGGGGCTCGGCGGGGACGTCGCAGGGATGGATGCCGGCCATGGCATGAAAACGAAGCGTCGGATGGTGGAGGGCTGCGATGCCTTGGAGCGAGTCGAAATCGATGGCGGGCAGGGCGATGTCTCCGATGCCTGCGGCCAGGGCTCGCTCCATGACAGCGGGGAGGTCCTGCGCCAACTTCGCGTGGTACAGGTGGCAGTGGGTGTCGAAGAGAGTGGCGGGGGTCGTATCTTTTGCGGATGAGCCTAACATATCTGTCATATCTGAAGATACCGGAACTGTTGGAGTTGCAGAAACTGCAATCCGATCCGCAAGAGCACGACGAAATGCTCTTCATCATCATCCATCAGACCTACGAACTCTGGTTCAAGCAGATCATGCATGAATTCGGTCGGATGCGCCTTCAACTCAACGCCGGAGAGACGTTTACCGCCATCAAGACGATGCGACGAGTTCTCACCATCATGAAAACGTTGGTCGGACAAATCGACATCCTCGAAACCATGACCCCGCTCCAGTTCAATTCCTTCCGCAGTTTTCTGCAGGACAGCAGCGGATTTCAGAGCCGGCAATTCCGCGAGCTCGAAGCCATGTTAGGGCTGAGATTCGGAAAAGGTCCGCATCCAGACGTGCCGGTTTTATGGGAATCGTTTCTGAATTATCTCACCATCAGAGGCTATCCTGTTCCACCGTTCGTCAGAGAAAACGAACACGGACTCGTCTTCAATCCCAGCGACGACGTCCAATCTGTATTGGTGAAGGTGATGCATCACGACCCCGAGGCCGCGATCTTGTGTGAATTGATGGTGGATTTCGACGAAGGCCTTCAAGAATGGCGTTACCGGCACGTGAAAATGGTGGAACGCACCATCGGCACCAAAAAAGGAACCGGCGGATCGGATGGGGTCGAGTATTTGAAGAGGACACTTTTCTACCCTGTTTTTCCCGATTTATGGGCGATACGAACGGCGTTCTGAGATAAATGTTGAAGTTTGAATGTTGAATGTTGAAATAAGACTCCCTTCGTCATTTCATCTTTTCATCTTTTCATCCTTCTTTTTCAACATTCAACATTTCCTATTTCAACATTCAAACTTCAACATTCAACATTTCTTCGATGTCCTACTTCACCATCTATCTCCCAGTACTAAGCTTGGCCCTCTTCTGGATCGGAGGCGGGATGATCCGTCGCCCGGAGGTGATGAGCGCCTATTTGGCTCGTGAGGCCGAGGCGAAACGCCTTCCTTCCCATATTCTCAAGTTGCTGCGGTATCTGTTGCTGTTTTCAACGATCGGAATCGTGTTCTCCTTCGGACCCATCCAGCCACTCACCCTTCTGCATAGTTTTTTCGGATTGGGGATGTGTTTTCTCGTCGGCCGTTGGCTGCTTCGATGGGAGCATTTGTCGGAACTCATCCTTGCGGAAAAAGAGAAGATACCCGGAGTTGTAAGGAAGTTTGGGATCTTGCTGGTGAGCTGGGGGGTGTTCAGTACTTTGTTAATTTTAAATGCTTTATGAGAATTTTAAATTTGAAATTTTAAATGTTAAACATCGAGCTAGCGCAGCACTCAGCGCTCGACACGGCACTCAACATTTAAAATTTACAATTTAAAATTCCTTCATTGTTAAACGTCCAAAGCCAGTACCAAGGTTTCCTCATCCCCGATTTGAAGATCGGTCTGGATGTGTCGAGGTCGATCGATGGGGATGTGTTCATATCCCATGCGCATGCCGATCATTCGCCGAAGAACAAAAGCATGTCGGTGTATGCGACGCCACCGACCGCGGCATTGATTCGTGCAAGAGGGTTTCGTGGCGGCATCATCGAGCTACCCTTTTATGAATCGGTGGAGACCGAGCGGGCACGGGTCACGTTTTATCCCGCCGGACACATCCTCGGTTCAGCTATGACCTACATCGAATCGGACTTGGGCAATCTGTTGTACACGGGCGATTTCAAGACGCCGCCATCCCCGGTATCTGAAGGATTCGCTTATCCGCATAAGGTGGATCTGCTCATCACAGAGGCCACGTTCGGACTCCCCATCTACAAATGGCTCCCACATGAAACCCTGTTCGAGCAGATCCGTGATTTTGCCACAACCACACTCCAAGAAGGTGAAACACCGGTTTTTTACGGATACAGCCTCGGCAAAACTCAAGAGATTTTGAATGCGCTTGCTCCATTGGGACTCACGACCCAAGTCTACGACGCCGCATATTCGCTTTGTAAGATATACGAAGATTTCGGGATGGATGTGGGATCGTATGAACGGTTCGACGAGCGGACGGTGGAGGGGAAAGCGGTGGTGTGTCCGCAAGGTAAATTGCAAGTGGATTTGGCTCGAACCGCGAATGTGTCGGGTTGGGCCACGCTATCGGGTCGGTCGAGGAGCAGCGGAACCCATGCGAACATCGCTCTGTCCGATCACACCGATTTCTTCGAGCTGATGAACTGGATCGAAATCCTTCAACCCAAAAAAGTCCACATCACACATACGCCGGATGCTTCTGTTGTGGCACACTATCTATCTAAAAGGGGGATCGAGGTAATTTAGTGTATGGTGTATGGTGTATGGTGTATGGTGTATGGTGTATGGTGCGAAGTGCGATGTGCGAGGCAAGAGCACACTGAAAACCGAAAACTGAAAACCGTTAACTTCTTCCATGAAAACCATCTTCCTACTTACTCTCTTCCTACTTACATCTTGTTCCAACCAGGCCACGTTCCGGATCTTGGAGAAACCCATCGGATTTGATCAGGAACGGGTGGATTTGTCGCTCGAGTACATGAAGATCCGCCATGGGATCGATGCGGAATACGCCAGCATCGTTCCGAAAATGGTGGTGGTGCATTGGACAGCCATCCCCACGATCGAGCATTCCTTTGATGCGTTCAATCCGTCGAGATTGCGCGGACGAGCCGATTTGGCCGGATCCAGCGCGTTGAATGTGTCTACCCAGTTCTTGGTCGACCGCGACGGCACCATTTTCCGCCTCCTTCCCGACACGGCTTTCGCTCGACACGTGATCGGACTGAATCACATCGCCATCGGCATTGAAAACATCGGAAGTGACAACATGCCCCTCACGCGATCACAGTTGAAAGCCAATGAGGCCCTCATCCGCTACCTGCATCGGAAATACCGGATCGAGTATGTGATCGGTCATCATGAATACCAGCGGTTCCGTGGCACGGAGCTGTGGAAAGAGACCGATACGAATTACCTCACCACCAAAACAGACCCGGGCGACCGTTTCATGAAACGGCTGCGCAAGCGGTTGGATGATTTGAATGTGAGCGGACCGCCGAAGTAGATCAGAACGGGAGTCCGTCGTCGTCGGGATCGTCGAGCGGGAATTTCTTGCTTCCTTTCGTTGACCCTTCGTTCTGCTCCGGAAGATCTCCTCCATCGCCGCGCTCGATCTTCCAAGCTTTGATGTCGGTATACCAGCGACCGTTGTATTCGCGGCTGGCGATGTCGATGTGGGCGGTCACGGTTTCGCCGATGGACAAGCCGGTGGCGTCGATCTCATCTCCCCACTGCGTGATGCAGATCTTCTTCGGGTATTGATCAGCGGTTTCGATCACGAAGTCGCGTTTGCGCCAGGTGCCGTTTTTGCCCTCGCCGGATTGTTCAGGAAGGATGTGCGTGATGGAACCGGAGACGGAGTTGGCCATAAGAAGCGGGATGCTGGATGAAAAATGCTGAATGAAATAAGTAGGAAGTGTGAAGTAGGAAGATAGGAGATGTAGGCGAAACGGGCGGAGTGAAAAATACATTTGCTATTGAGTGCACAGCTTACTTAATTAGGGATGTAGTCAGGATACAAAACCCCAATCTAACCCCCTAGGTCATGAGTCGTTTTTGCTACCGCCGCGTGCGGAACTACAAGTATCAATTGCGCGAGGATTTCACCTACAACCTCGCACGCACCTTCGATCCGGCGCCTATCGGCAATGAATTTGTCGAGATTTCCGCCGATGGCCTCATCACCATCCGCAAACATTATGCGTGGGATGGCGTGAGCGGTCCGGTGATCGAAACCCAAGCCAATATCAAAGCCTCGCTCGTGCACGATGCGCTGTATCAGCTCATGCGCGAGGGGAAATTGGACCATGTAATGTATCGGGAATGGTCGGATCGCCTGTTCATGGACATGTGCCATAAAGGCGGCGTCTGGGGCAGTGTCGCTGCGCTGTATTTCCGCGCGCTGCGCATGTTCGGAGAGAAAAACGCCAGACCCCGTGAAAACGCCACCCCGGCGATGATTTGTTTGGAGTAGGGAAGCTGGATGCCGGATGCTGGATGCCGGATGCCGGATGCAAACTCCAAGAACCAAATCTCCTTTGCTCCCTGTTAGAAATCTTTCTCTTTGTTCGCATACATTGGGACATGTTACTTCTAGTTCTACTACTTTTTTTCCAACCTCCCGTTGAGCGGGAGGTATTCGAGGTCCGCATGCGGACGGAGATCATTCGGGACGCTCTTCTTGCGCCGGTTTCAGCCGAGAACGAACCCGGTGCCCAAGGCGCATTCTGGGCGATCAGCCAATTCCATGTGTCGGACGACAGCACCGAGGCCCTGCTCCGCCCCTGGCTCGACGCCTATCCCCGACTCGCCACTGAAACGCGTCGAGGATTGCTTGAAGCGATCTATGCGTCCTTCGGGGCACGGTTCGTCGACCGCATCGCACCCATCCTTGCCGTCGAAACGGATCCCAAACTGGTCGCCATGGCGGTTCTGTACGCGGATCGGGTCGGATTCACGGACCTCGGCATCGACATACCGCGCGACGGACATCCCATTTTCGAGGCTTTGGCAGAGTATCGCGCCCTTCAGCAAACCGCACCGGCGAAACATCCTCCATTGCAAGATCTCTTCGATCATCGAGCCGCATCCGGAACCGTCACCATCTATTCGATGCAGCATCGAAATCGGGACATCCCCGGATATGCGATGATCCAAAACGGGGACGGATCCTTCGTGCTCGACGCCGATGGCGATACCTTGCGCATCCCTCAACTGGCGCGAGCCGCATCGAACCTCCCCTACTTTTTGACCAACGGAAACACGCCGCAAGGTCTCTATAAGATCACCGGGACGGATGTGAGCACGAATGTATTCATTGGTCCGACGCCCAACATCCAGCTCATCATGAATGGCGAATCGGGCGGACCAACCTGGGATACCCGCGCCGAACTCCCTCCTTCCTGGCGAGAGTATGCGCCGATGTTTGAAGCGGATGTCGCGGCGCGCATCGGTCGGTCGGAGATCATCGCCCATGGAACGGCCGTCGATCCAACGTATTTCCGCGGCCGACCCTACTTCCCGATGACGCCCACGCTCGGATGCCTCGCCACCAAAGAACTCTGGGATCCCGAAACCGGTGAATTACTCGAAAGCGGACAGGAAGAGCTCATCAACGCATTTCGAGGTGCGAACGGGAAGCCGGGGTTTTTGATAGTAATCGGTAATCGGTAATCGGTAATCGGTAATCGGTAATCGGTAATCGGTAATC
>CAYPOI010000086.1:0-10970 GCA_964412365.1 uncultured Chitinophagales bacterium
TTCAAATCGATCACCGGCATCCTCGACGCTAGCCGTTAATCGGAACAGCTCGAGCTTGCTCGGAGTATTTGTCGAGTTTGTTGTGAAGGGTTTTTCGGGCAAATCCCAGCAGTTTGGCGGCCTCGGTTTTATTATCGGCCACAGACCGCAGGGTTTGCTTGATGACCCTTCTTTCAATTTCCTCCAGTGTGGTTCCGATCGGAATACGGATATAGGACTCCGAATTCAGTTCGACCTCCACATGCTCCATCGCATCCGATGGGCGCATCCGCAAGGGGATGGAATCGACCAAGACCGTTTGTCCTTCGCACAAGATCACCGATCGCTCCACCACGTTCTTGAGTTCGCGAACGTTTCCAGGCCAATCGTACGTCATGAATCGGTTCATGCAGGCTTCATCGAACACAACATCACGGGTTCCGTGCTTGTGCACGAAGTAATCGGAGTAGAACTCGATCAACAACGGAATATCCTCCTTCCGATGTCGTAAGGGCGGCACGTTCAGTTCGATCACATTCAACCGATAGTACAGATCTTCGCGGAAGCAGCCGGATTTCACCTGATCGAGAAGCACTTTGTTCGTAGCCGAGATCAAACTCACATCCACCTGGATTTCTTCTTTGCCTCCCACACGACGGAACGAACCCAATTCTACAGCCCGTAATAATTTCACCTGCGCGGAAAGTGGCATTTCTCCAATCTCATCCAAGAAGAGGGTTCCTTTATGGGCCATTTCAAAGCACCCGATTTTTTGGGAATGGGCTCCCGTGAACGCACCTTTCTCGTGACCGAACAATTCGCTTTCGACCAGCTCGGATGGGATCGCGCCGCAGTTGACGGTCACCATCGGCTTGTTTCGATGGTCGCTATAGTAATGAAACAGCTGGGCCAGAACTTCTTTGCCGGATCCGTTCACACCTTGGATCAATAACGTCGCTCGCGTTTTCGCTACCAATTTGATTTTGTGAAGAAGATCCTCCATGAGGACGTTTCTAGTGATGAAAATGGGCTTCTTACAGCCCATGGTTTCCGAGTGAGTATGTGTCGCGGGAATCATGACTTTTTGGGTTGATCGATGAGATTATGATTGACCACATAGTGGGTCAGTTCTACATTCGTTTTGAGAGAGAGCTTGGCCATGATGCGGGAGCGATAGGTGCTCACCGTGCCGATGGAAATCTTCAACTTTTCGCTGATGTAATGCATCGTCTTGCCAAGGGCAAGAAATCGCAAAACCTGCATCTCGCGTCCAGAAAGCGAGTCTCTCTCACGGCTGCGCGCCGGATTGTTCAAGTAGGAGGAGAAATGTTCCATCGCGTCGTCGCTCAAATAGCGCTTGCGATCCACCACGATCGTGATGATGGCTTTCTCCAGTTCGGCCGGATCGTTACCCTTGTAAAAGTAACCCGCGGCGCCGAGTCGCAAGGCACGGACCACATGCAACTCTTCCGTCTGCATGCTCAAGATGAGCACGGCGATATTCGGATGCAGCTGCTTCACCTTCTTCAGCACATCGAAGCCGGTGATCCCGGGCATGAGAAGATCCAGCAGGATGATATCGGGCGTCATCCGCTCCAACCGCTCAAACAACTCCTCTGAGTTGGCCGCTTCACCGATCACCCGGATTCGTTCAGAACGAGCTAAGACATTGACGAGACCCACCCGCAAAATCGGGTGGTCGTCGGTGATGATGACGGTGATTGAATCCATACATCAACCTATCACCGCACCGCCCAAACCTAAATAAAGCTTAGTGGGATAAGCGTGTAATCAATCAAGCAGGTTGTGTTGTATAACATAAAGAGCGAATTCCACATTCGATCTCATATTCATCTTGTCTTTCAATCGCGCCCGGTACGTATGGATGGTCTGCACGCTTAACGATAGTTCTTCAGCGATCAGGCGAACCTTCTTGCCTGAGGCGATCATACAAAGGATTTGGTACTCTCGGTCGGAGAGAGATTCGTGTAATAATTTTGCTCCGCTGTTGTCGAGTTCGTCCGCCAATTGCTCGGCCACAGCCGTGCTGATGTAGCGTTTTTTCTGCTGAACGATCATGCGTATCGCCGCGACCAATTCCTCGGCCACACTCGATTTCGTGAGGTAGCCCGACGCTCCGGCCTTCAAGGCCCGAACGGCGAAACGGTTCTCCGGATGCATGCTCAATATCAGAACCGGAATGGTCGGAAACTGGATCTTGAGATCCTTCAACACATCAATCCCGCTTTTCCCGGGCATGGAGATGTCGAGAATGATGATGTCGACTTTCGTCTTGACCAACATGCGCATGATGTCGTCCGCATTCGCGGCTTCCACCACCACTTCAAGATCGATGGTGCCGCTCGCCATCACTTTCTTTAATCCTTCTCTCACCAATGGGTGATCATCAACAATGGCTAGCTTAATCATACAACGCCTCTTTTTGGAATGTACATCTTTCTTGAATCTTCTGTTCGGGGAATAGTAAGGATGATGGAGCCATCGAATGTGATGTGTCCACCTAAATGATCGGCACGCTGCACCAAGGCGAGTCGGGTGAGAGAATCCGGATAATGGAGGTTCTCGCCCGATCGGATGGAGGCATCGTATTGGATGAGCAATCGGAACCAATGCACATCCAGTTCAATCAAAATGTTCAGCTTTTTCACATTCGAGCTCTGCTGTAGATTGGTCAATGCATCTTGAATGATGCGAAAAATGGTACCGGATTCCGGAATGTGGTTGTTGGGCTCATCGTTCAATTGCTTGGTGATGACCACGTCAATGCCGGTCCGTTCTTGAAACGACATGCCGAGCCACTCGATGGTTTCGATGAGGCCGAGATTGTCCAATTCAGCCGGTCGCAGTTCCGATGTGATGCGATGAACCGAATGGATGATCGTATCCACCCGGTTTTCGATAAATCGGATCTCATTCCTCGAGTCGAGGGGCAGCGTTTTTTCATTCAACAGGAAGAGATCCATTTTCAATACCGCCAACATTTGGCCAAGATCATCATGGATTTCACGGGCGATGCGGTCTCTTTCCTTGTCCAAGATCTGGTTCTGGCGAAGCGAGAGGTTCCACAGTTGATCGCTGTACAGAGCCATCTTCTCTTCGGCCTTTTTACGCTCAGTGATATCCTGCATGGTTCCGATCACAAGCCCGTTGATGGTTTGACCCACGCAATGGACAATCAAGGAGCTTCCGCCAATGCTCTCGGACCTGATTTCCATATCAATAGGGGCTTGTCCAAGAACCGCGTCGTTCAATGTGGTCGCAAACAGAATCGCATTGGCAGCTTCCAGAAAGGGAAGGAATTCGGTCATGGTTTTCGGGGAAGTCTCGTGGTCGATGTTGAACATCCGACTCACTTCTCTCGACCATAAGATCGAATCGGTTTTTGGATCCCATTCCCAACTCCCCAATTTCGCAATTCGTTGCGCATTGACCAGTTGTGTCTGATTTCGAATCAACTTCTCCGTTTTCGCCACCTGATCGGTCACATCTCGGGCACTCAATATGACATAGTTTCCATCCACTTCATGGGTCACAATCCTGGAAAAGCACTCGAAATGCCGCCATTGACCCGTTTTGTAGCGGAAACGGTATTCGGCAAGTGATGTGGTGGTTCTCATCAGGTCCAATGCGGTCAAGTGGGTCTTGAACCGCTCTTGATCATCCGGATGCACATACTGCAGGAAGTCGGCTCCGATCGGACTCGTCGAATGATCCAACAATATGCGATTCCACGAATGACTCGCATAATGGATGGCACCATTGTTGTTCAAATCCAATACCAAGGTCAGCGTGGTGTCTGCCAAGCACGTCATCTGCTGGCGCTTCCGTTCGATCGGAATCAAGCAAGCGCTAAGAAAAGTCGACGCGTGCACCCAATCCGATCGACGCACGTTTTTCATGGCCATAGCACATGTGTGTACGAAATCCGACTCCTTGTATCCCAATTCCATAGACCGAACACCGACCTCATGTGCCAATACCAGGCGGGATTCGTTCGGTGCGGATAAGTAATGGGTCAAGCCGTTGTGAAACAGATCATATAAGTCCTTGTTCACAGGATACATAGGTAGGATTTAAACGTTTATTAAGCAAAATTCTACCATATGATAACCACCTATCATACCTTCAATCGTAGTACAATCCATCAAAGGCATGTCGCATGATTTACTACGCATATCATGTTGAAAAACATCAACTTGAAAACATCTTTAGGATTATAAGAGTATCGGTATATTGATTAAGTTGTTGTGTCGGTTTTTGATAGGATTACTCAAAGGAAGGGACAGGGGCATATGGCTAGCCGCGCCAAGACAGAAACTGTGATTGTGGGTATAGGCGCCTCCGCTGGGGGTTTAGCTGCCTTGCAAACGTTTTTCAATCACCTCCCGGAAAAAACCGGAATGGCGTATGTGGTGATCACCCATTTGTCGCCCAAGCATGAAAGCCATTTGGCGGATCTGTTGCAACAGAAAACGTCGATTTCGGTGGTTCAGGTTACCGAATCGGTCGTGATGGAAGCGGATCACACCTACATCATCCCTCCCAATAAAAATCTTGTGATTGAGGGTGGGCGCCTGGTCTTGTCTGACAAAGAGAAAGTTCGAAACATGCAGACAACGATCGATCTTTTTTTCAAATCCATGGCTGAAGCGTGTGGTAAGAATTGCATCGCGATCGTGATGTCGGGAACGGGTAGCGATGGGGCTGAGGGGCTTATGGCCGTTAAAGATCATGGTGGTCTTACGATGGTGCAATCACAGGAAGAAGCGGAGTACGATTCGATGCCGCAAAGCGCCATCGAGACCGGTGCGGTCGACATCATCATGACGGTTGCCGACATGGCTCGCGATATCGTGGAAATTTTCGAGAACCGTGCCGACGAGCGGATGTCGGAAGCCGATACCGTCGCGATGCAGACCCTTTTGGACATGGTTCATGCCTCAAGTGGACATGATTTCAGAGATTACAAACGACCGACACTCATCCGCCGTATCCGCAGGCGAGTGCAGCTTGCCGACGCCAAGACCATTCCTGAGTATCTGGAGTATGTTCAGCTCAACTCCACGGAAATCATCAAGCTTCGCAACGATTTCCTCCTTACCGTCACGCAGTTTTTCCGGGATACGAAATCGTTTGAGGTTCTAGAGAATTCCATCATACCGAAGATCTTCGAATCGACGCACCCCAATGAAAGCATTCGTGTGTGGAGTTGTGGATGCGCCACGGGCGAAGAGCCATATTCTATTGCGATCCTGTTAATGGAGAAAAATGGACATCAGAGCGATCGCCATGAACTGAATGTGTTCGCATCCGACATATCCGAAGAGGCCTTGAAAGTCGGCCGATTGGGATGGTACCCGGCGACGATTGAAAAAGACGTTTCGGCAAGCCGCCTCCAGCGCTTCTATAAAAAAGATGCGGAAGGGTACCGGGTGAGAAACGAATTGCGCGAGACCATCCTGTTTTCAAACCACAATGTGCTGAGCGATCCACCTTTCGCCAAGCTGAACATGGTGGTATGCCGGAATCTTCTCATTTATCTGGATCGGTCCATCCAGAAGCGGGTGTTCGAACTGTTCTATTATGCCCTCAAACCAGGTGGATACCTGTTTCTGGGTAATTCGGAATCCATCGACACAAACGATTTGTTCATTCCGGTCGATAAATCGAACTCGGTGTATCGCAAGAATCCGAATCCGAAAGGCGCGAATCCGTTTCCTAGTTTGGGAAAAGGGTCCAAAACACGGTTCGATTCGTTGGACCAATCTCGCTCGACGAAGACCGTGTCGGTCAATTTGGAAGCCCTGCATTGGAAATCCATCCAATCGTATACTCCTTCGGCGCTGTTGTTGAATTCCGATTTCGATGTGTTGCACACCATCGGCGGCGGTGAACGGTACCTGCGATATATACCAGGTAAACCGACACAGAACATCTTGCTGATCGTGCGGGAAGAACTGCGCCTGGAACTGCGAACAGCCTTGTATCAGGCCATCCATAAGAAGAAAACGTGCAAGACCAAGCCGATGAACGTCCTCATCGACGGCATTACTCATCAAATCAGTATGATCGTGGAGCCGGTTGAGGATTCGGTATCCAACGATAACCTGGTGCAGGTGGTATTTATCGAGAACGACAAGTCCCAAAAGGCGGATGCCCAAGGATCGGGCTCGGACGACACGAGTCGGGGTACAGTGAAGCCCAGAACGATGAAGGAGGCCGACCGGATCATCCACGAATTGGAAAACGAATTGGACCGGTTGAAGAATCAGAACGAGTCGAACATGGAATCGTACGATACGGCCATCGAAGATCTCAACGCATCCAACGAAGAGCAGAAATCGATCAACGAAGAATTGATGTCGACCGCCGAAGAGCTGGAAACCTCAAAAGAAGAGCAACAATCGATGAACGAGGAGTTGCTCACAGTGAACCAAGAGCTCAAAAGCAAAGTAGAGGAAGTGCGGCACATCAACAGTGATTTGCAGAATCTGATGAACTCGACGCAGATTGCGACCATCTTTTTGGATCGCAAATTGCAAATCATGCGCTTCACGCCCACAGTGAAAGACGTGTTCAACATCATTCCATCCGATATCGGCAGGTTGATGTCGCATGTGAACAATCTGCTGGACTACAAAGACTTGGCCACCGATGCAGAAAGAGTGTATCGCGAAGCGATCATGCTGGAACGCGAAGTTCAGAACGTCGAGTCAAAACAGTGGTTCCTCGTCCGAGTCCGGCCTTATCGGACCGTGGAAGACAAAATCGATGGCGTGGTGCTTTCATTCATCGAAATTACCACCATCAAAACCTATGAAGACAAACTTGAAGCGCTGAACAAAAGCTTGGAAAGCATGGTCAAAAAGCGGACAGTCCAAGTCCGCCGACTGGCATCCGACATTGTGTTGACCGAGCAGAATGAACGTCAGCGAATCGGACAAATGCTGCATGATGACCTGCAACAGCAGCTGTTCGTGATCAAAACGGATTTGAAGCTTTTGCAGAAAGAGCATCCGACATTGAAAGGAGAAGACGGCATCGACTTGCTTCAGAACATCATCTTGTTGTTGGACGATTCGATCCAGGCCACGCGCGACCTGTCGTCGACCATCGGACTGCCGAAGTTCAAAGGGAAGAATTTGATGGAAGCCATGACGTGGCTGATCGAGTATATGGAAGGCATGCACGATCTGAAGGTGGAGGTGAAGGTGGATGACCAAATCCGGCTTCAGCGCAATGAATTGATTATCCTGTTGATTCAGATGATTCGCGAACTGCTGTTCAATATCGTGAAGCATGCGGGAGTGGATGAGGCCCGGGTGACCATATCACGGACTCAGAACAACCTGAGAATCCGTGTGGAAGACGATGGCGTGGGCTTCGACGTGTCCACCCTCAGCCAATCGACGAATGAAGTGGTATCGTATGGGCTCAAAACCATTCGTGAGCGGTTGAGCCTGTTCGACAGCCAGATCGATATCGACTCGAAGCCAAAGGGCGGCACACGAGTGACGTTGCTCATGCCGCTGGAGCAGATTCAGAGGTAGGAGGGGATGCTGTCCGCAAGTCCCCAAACCATCGATTCCAACGAACTGGCCACGATTTTTAGGGCGAAATATCGTTTTTACTGTGAAATCTGTGCACCAACGTAGCCAAATGCACAGATTCCACAGAGAAATTACGTAGCAAATGCGGTCGGTATGCTGCTGAATTTCATATACTTACTCGAATTTGATAGGTCAATAAGTATGACTGTCCGCAAGTGAACTGCTACTTCTATCAAAATATCCATAAGGATATGCGATTCAACGAATAATGGCGCTGCCGCTTCCAGATTGAATCAACACACGTTGGTCGGATGAGCCGAAAACTTTGATGCTTTCGATCAACCGGTTTCCTCCATCGCGGATCTCTTTCGTGCTGTCGAAAGCAAAAGGAGCGTCGATGCGACCATTGCGCACGCCTGCCCGCATGATCAGCTCGCCGGTCAGTTCATATCCATTCCGTCGCAGCTCGCTGCTTCCGGAGCCGGTGCTTAGGCTGAGATCGCCCTTCAGTTCGCCTGCAAGCGATACCAGGATGTCGCCCGAGCCCGTGGTCAGTTTCACATCCCCCATCACCACAAGATCCGTCGCAGATACGTCTCCACTGCCTGTGGTTGCGCGAAATGATCCGTTGGACCCTTTGACATCGACATCCCCACTGCCGGTAGTGATGGTCACATCGCCGTCCACATCATAAGCTTCGATGTCGCCGCTGCCGGTGGTGGCACGAAGGGTGCCGTTATAGGTTTTGAGATCCAAATCGCCGCTACCGGCGGTGAATCGGATGTCGCCAGTCACATACGACAACGACACATCTCCCGAGCCGAGCGTGGCTCTGAGATTGAAAAGTAGATTGGTCGCTTCGACATCGCCGGAACCCGTTGTGAATTTGATATCCATCCCGTCTGGTATGGTGAGCGTCCAGGTAGACCGTCCTCGATTGTTCCGTTGACTGAATTCTTCTTCGAGGATGAGCGTGTTTCCGGATTGGCGGATAACAGGTTCAAAGGATGCATCCGAGTACGTGTACTCGAGGTGAATGTCGACGGTTGTTCCGCCACCTTTCACAAAAATGGCATCTCCAGAGCCAGTGGTGAGTTCGATATGAGTCACATCGCTGAAGGAATCGGTGATCACGCCTTGCGCGGCCAGCGACGTTGCGGTGAACAATAGAAGGATAGTCAGAATAGGTTTCATAGAAGGTCCAGATGGTTGAAAAACCGGACTACGAGGCGAATAGGGTTAGGTGACTAGGAATGATGTACGCACGTCACTTGGTTAACATATCCAATGGAGTTTTTCCATCGTCCATCCGTGCATACGGATCAGCGCCGTGGGCTAAAAGCAGCTCGAATATATCGGTCCGATTGTTGTGCGCCGCGGAATGAAGCGGCGTGACCCCTCGCATTTGCTTGGCGTTCACATCCGCGCCGGCGGCCAGCAGTTTTTTCACGATGTTGATATTCGATATCGCGCACGCCGAATGCAAGGGAGTGACCTTGAACGCATTCTGCGACGGCGCATTGGGATCGGCGCCTGAGGCTAGCAAGTGGTCCACAAGCGCTTCACGATCAAAAAAGCAGGCCAAGCCCAACGGACTGAAGCCATCCGCTGAGCTGCGATTCACATCCTTCGGATTGGCTTGGATGAGGTGGGCGATACGGCCCGCATCCCCCCAACAACACGCTTCGTGGAGATCCATTTCCGGCCTGTGAGTTCGCAGGATATCAGCAGCGGCCTCGTTCCGGCAGTATGCGGCATATTGAAGCAAGGAAATCCCATCTGCCGTTAGCTCCGCCGCGCGAGCTGGTGTTGTGGCCAGTTCTGACTGTAGCGCCGCAGTATTATTGGTGCGAATGAGTTCAGCTAAGTCGACAGGATGGGCCATTCTTGTCTCCAAATGAAAGATTTAGATACGCCGGAATGCCTCTTCAACGCTGAGAATCTGTCCGGACATCGCAGCTTGAAAGATACGATCGAACAATTTCTGCGCATCATGGCCATCGTGATGGGCACGCAATAGTTCGGTCATGGTCGATTCCAGTGGAACACCCAGTCGTCGCAATGTCATGACCTGCCACTGAGATAGTTGGATACCGGCCCAATACGCCTTGAGCCAATGCCGAAGCAAGAATCGATAGTAGACAAAAAAGACAATGGTGCTAATGAGAAGCATCAGCGAAGGAAGATCCGGAGTCGTTAGAAATGTCATGCCGTAGGGGTTTGAGGGTTTGGATTCCTAAAAGTGCACAGATTCCACAGATTTATTACGTAATAATATTAATCTATAAGTATCTGATACTATGTGATTTGCGCCGATTTGATAGGGCAATAAGTTTGACTGTCCGCAAGTCCTCGAACGAAAAAAGCCCCTTTCGGGGCTCTTTTCTTGATTTCGGGAATCGGGAATCAGTGATCGTCTTGGCCGATTTCTCTTCCCGTCCCACGTCACACGGTCTACGGTCTACGGCCTACGGCCTACGGATTCATTCCTCATCAAACAGTTCAGGAGATTCCGCATCCGGTGCATCTGGTGCCACATCCGTTGGGGTCACGGGTGCGCTCGGTGCTCCGCCATCTTCATGGCCGTCGCCGTTGAAATCGAGGTCGTCATCGTCCTCATCCCTCACTACTCTTGTCACACCGCCGATGTAATCATCGCCTCCGAGTCGGATGATCCGCACGCCCTGCGTATTGCGTCCCATCGAACGGATATCGTGGCAATGCATCCGGATAATCTTCCCTTTCTGGGTGATGATCATCAGATCGTCCTTATCGCTCACTTCTTTCGTGGCGATCAGGCTTCCCGTTTTCGGGGTGATTTTCATCGTGATCACACCTTTTCCGCCGCGTGTTTGCTCGCGATAATCTTCCACGAGGCTGCGCTTGCCGAATCCGTGTTCCGAAATGGCCAAGATGGTCGCTTCGTTCACATTTTTCACCACAACCATGTCTACCAATTCGTCTTTGGCATGGTCGAGGCTCATGCCGCGCACGCCACGGGTGTTCCGACCCATTTCGCGGACATCACTTTCTTTGAAGCGGATGGCGCGTCCGTTGCGGGCCGCCAAAATAATGGTGCTGGTTCCATCCGACAGCGCCGCTTCCAACAGATGATCGTCGTCATCCACATTGATGGCGATGATTCCATCCCGACGCGGACGACTGTAAGCCTCAAGCAAGGTTTTCTTGATGGTGCCCTTCTTCGTCGCCATGATGATGTAATGATTCTCGATGTACTCTTTGTCATCGAGGCTTTTCACCGGCACGAATGTCTTGATGCTGTCGTCTTTGTCGATCTGAATCAGGTTCACAATCGCACGACCACGGCTCAAACGGGTTCCTTCCGGAATCTCATACACTTTGAGCCAGTAACATTTGCCCTTCTCGGTGAAGAACAGGATGTAGTTGTGATTCGTGGCC
>CAYPOI010000087.1:0-10958 GCA_964412365.1 uncultured Chitinophagales bacterium
AGCGGCGAACTTCCGATCATCGGTGTGAACACCTTCAAAGCGAAGGACGATTCGACCAACGATACGCCATTGGAGCTGATCCGGTCGACCGATGACGAGAAGCGTCACCAGATCGCACGTTTGGAAGCCTTCAAGAAGACGCATGCGAAGGATTCAGCGAAAGCGCTTCAGAAACTGAAAGAGGTCGCCAAATCCGGTGGGAATGTGTTCGAAGAACTGATGGAGACCGTGAAAGTCTGCTCATTGGGACAAATCACGCAGGCCTTGTATGAGGTAGGCGGACAGTACCGACGCAGCATGTGATCAGTTGATGCGTCGGATGGCCTGAAGTGTGCGACGTCTGGCCGGAGCATAATCCGGATCGTTTTCGTCCAGGCTGTTCATCATCACGAACTCGCTTGCGTGGATGATTTTCGCGCCGCCTAGACTCAGAGCCACATGGGTGATGCGGTCGGGATTGGGTCCGAAGTAGAGCAGGTCTCCGGCTTGCACCTGGCTGAAATCACCATCCGTGTAAGGCACATCCTCACCAAGCCGGATTTGCATGTTCGCATCGCGGGGAAGGATGATGCCTTGCTCGCGAAACACGGTGGATGTGAATCCGGAGCAATCGAATCCACTAGTGGAATGGCCTCCCCACAGGTAAGGGATTCCGTGGAAGAGCTTGGCTGTGTCCACAAGGCGAGGCGCGTCTGGCGCCGAGGAAGGAGCGGGGCGGGGCAAGGACGACAGTGTGGAGGTGGGCACGTAGCCTGTGGTGCTGTCTGGAAGGATGACGCGTGAGTAACGACCGATGTCGGCGGTTTTGGTGAGGGCGGCGCCAAAGGGCGCATCCATTAAGATGAGGCTGGAAGGGTCGGCCGACTCGCGAACGTGAACCGACTGCGCCGATACCCGGTGAGTGGGTGTATGGGGATGGGTGGTGAAATGGATGGAGGAGCCCGTGACCCATCCCAAATAATCCCAGGAGGTTTTCACATAATACCAACCACGGCTCTGTTTCAAGATGCGAAGCGGCGTGCTCAGGATGGCCTGATCCACCAGTTCCGCACCATGACGCGGTTCCCGTCGCAAATTCGCGACCGCCACATTTACGACACCTGACTCACGGCCCGTGACACTTGTGTCGGGCAGCATCACCACATCGTTTCGGATTCTCAGAAATGAGGTGATGGAATCGGATTGAAGTCCATCAAACAAAGCGGGATTGGATGTCTCCCCAACCACGTGCATGCTGATGATTCCGGGGAACACCCGGATGTCTGCGACGTCCATCCGCTTATCCGGGACATGTGTCGCGATCAATGCGTCAACAGAGGATCGAATAGCACGGTAATCGCGATACCATAAAGTGCTAAGAACAATTCCGACCACAAGGATCAGAGACGTAAAAAGAATCAGGATTCGGGAGTGCCACATAGAAACAAAATAGCGATTTTGTACTTTATGCTGTCTTCTAACCCTACTATGATGAACCGCTGGCTTGAACGCATTTTTTGGATCTTATTGACCATCACCTTGGTGTGGTTTTGGAATCAATCCGACTCCGACACGCTCGAAATGTCACACCTCTTGGAAGAACAACAGGAGCGACTCGTTGTGCAAAACGCACAGTTGGATTCGTTGTCGCGCATGTTGCAGCAATTCCCTGAAGACCCCGATGCGGCACTCAAGCAGGATCTTATGAATAAACCTGGTGTGATCACCATACCAGGCATTCATGGAAGTGCGATGCGAATCTTTTCAATTGACGACATCCATATTCTCAATGATTCTTGGGCGTATGCCGAGTTCGAAGACGGTCATATCCGGGCGGGCGGATTGTTTACATACACTCGGGGTTCGGATGGGTCCATTGTCTGGAAATTAAACTCATCGGTTCAGTTCTAGTGCGCAACGAACTGCTGGCCATACCGATTTTGATCGTCGCGTTCGGATGGATCTATGCCGATCGAACGGTCCGGCTGAAAGGCGACTCCCAAATCGAATTATCGAAATCTGTCCTGATTCATTCCGATACGGATGTGGATGGATTGCTGCACGTGCTCGCATCCGACACACTCGACGTGGATTTGGATTTGATCCGTTGGGCCGCGACCGAACTCGGCACCGAAACCTTTCGTGCAGGCCGGTATGAATTCAAAGAACCAGTGTCACGATTTGAGCTTCTTCGAAAAGTCAGTCGAGGGGAACAAGACCCAGTGAACCTAAGGGTTCCGACCGCCATGATGCGGGCCAACCTCGCCATCCGCCTGAGCAATCAGATGCGGTTTACCGCCGCCGAGTTTGATTCGGTCTCTCGTGATTCATCTTTTCTCGCATCGTTGGATGTGAAAGAACATCATCTTGTCGGACGCTTGCTTCCAGACACCTATCAGTTTTATTGGACGGCGAGTCCGGAGGATGTCATCCGTCGGGTTCATGCGACATTTGTCGACCGGGTTCAAAAACGCTATCAAACCAGGCTCGATTCATTAGGTTGGACGGTGGATGAAGCTACCACCATGGCCTCGATCATCGAGTGGGAAGTGAGGCATGCGGATGAGATGGCTCGGGTGAGCGGTTTGTATTGGAACCGCATCAACCGTCGCATGCCGCTTCAAGCCGATCCGACCGTGAACTTTGCGGTTGGCGAGCGTCGGCGATTGTTTCATTCCGATTATCGGTTCGATCATCCGTACAATACCTACCGGTTCAGAGGACTGCCACCGGGACCGTTGAACAATCCTCGCCTCATCGCCATCGAGGCGGCGTTGTATCCTGAGTCGCACAACTATATCTATATGGTGGCTAATTCGGAAGGATATCACACATTCACTCGGACGTATGCCGAGCATCTTCGTGAATCACGGAAGTGGGTGATTTGGTTAAACGAGCAAGTTCGGATGCTCCAAGAACGCCAGAGGATACAGGATCAGCTTACGGCACCTGGCGCGGCGGCGAGATAAGCTCTTTCGGTCCGTCAGCCGTCAGATGATACACCGGAACGCGATGGTTCGAGGTACTTCCATTCAAATGGTATTGCGATGACAAGCCCCTGAACACGGGCATTTTCGGTGCGAAACTGGCCACATAATCGGGATGTTGCACGTAACTCAATGTCTCGAACAGGAAGGTGGCCAAGTCATATCCGACGTAAGAAAAATCATTTGGATTCTGAAAGGTCCGTGATGAATACGACGTGCGGAACACTTCCAAGCGATTGCCTTTTGGGGTCACATCCAATATGGATGTATGATAAATCGGGAAGCGCGCGAGGCGATCGGCAGAATGATCCAAGAATCCCAATTCCTCGCTACCTAAAACCGTGATGGGAATGCGCTTGGCTTCCAAGGCGGTCATCACATGGTCGATGATGGCGTTCGCACGCTGACCGGTAAACGGCACATAGATCGCATCGGCAATCAACGAATCGGGCAGGCCTTCACGGATGATCAACAAGGTGTCGATGGTTTTTGAAACGACGTTGAAATTCAGGAAACCGTTGGTGTCGATGAAATGAACAATCTCTCCACCTAAAGAGGTGAACCTTTCACGAAATGCGAGGGCTTCATCGTAGCCATCGGTATTTGGCTGCACCATGATCATGACCCGACGAAGGTTCAGATTCTCGAACGCTTGTGTCGCCATGCTGACTCCTCCATCCTTGATGGTCGGATTGAAGCGGAACATGTACGGATTCGTGTCAGACATTTGAAACGAATTCGCTAATGGTAGGAAGACAGGTATCTGATGTTGCTGTGCGAGTGTGTGGATGGATAGGGCTTCATCCGACCGAAGCGGACCCAGAATCGCTTTCACATTGTGCATCGTGCGAAGTTCATGAAACGCGAGGATGGCGCCAGAATCGCTGTTCGCGAAATGCAGTTGCACCTTGAGGTTCGGGCTACGTTCATTGAATTCATCCACGGCGATCAATATGCCTTGATACAATCCCTGGACCACGCCGAACGTGGGAGAGGTGCGTTCATCAACAGGCAGCATCACACCGATGGACACCACGGTGCCCCTGGGAGCAACGGGAAAGAAACCGCCAGGAGCAGTATTTTCATCAATGGCGGTCAAAAGTTCTTCGATGCGGATGGAGTATTTCAATTCCTCGCGCTGTCTCGGACTCACATAACCCAGAATGTCTTGATACAAGGTTTGAGCTTCGGGCAAATCGTCTCGGATACCATAGAGCCGTTCTAATGCCGAAGCGATATTGCCAAGCGCGTACTCTACCACTGCACGGCTGTATTGCAGTTCAAGACTGAACGCAAACGAGACATCTTGCGTGATGCTGGAAAGGACATCGCCCGCTCCTCGGACATCACCCAAATGAAACAACGCACGGGCCTGATATAACCTGGCTTCGGGAAGGTTCAACTCACCGAAAAAGGACGCAGCTTCGGCATAGTTACCATCTTCAAACAGACGGATGCCATAATCGATTTGCGAATAAGCGGATTGGCCAACAAAGGAAAGAACGAGAAAAACCGACAGTCTCAGCAGGTTATTCCCATTCGATCGTGGCCGGAGGTTTTGAACTGATATCATATACCACTCTGTTAACGCCACGAATCTCATTTATTATACGATTCGAAACATGTGCTAAAAAATCATGCGGAAGGTGCGCCCAATCGGCTGTCATTCCATCCACACTGGTCACGGCGCGCAAGCCTGCCGTCATTTCATAGGTGCGTTCATCACCCATGACTCCCACGCTCTGCACAGGTAGCAAGACGGCGAAAGCCTGCCAAACCTCGTCATACAATTCGTGTTTCTTCAATTCGGAAATGAAAATATGGTCCACTTCACGAAGGAGGGCCAGCTTCTCACGAGTCACATCCGAAATGATCCGAATAGCCAAACCCGGACCCGGAAACGGATGCCGGCCAATGAAATTCTCCGGGATGCCCAAGGTTCGGCCTACCGAACGGACTTCATCCTTGAACAATTCGCGCATGGGCTCAAGCAGCTCGAGTTTCATGTCGGCTGGAAGTCCACCCACATTGTGATGGGATTTGATGGTAGCCGACGGGCCCTTGAACGACACGCTTTCGATCACATCCGGATACAAGGTTCCTTGAGCCAAAAACTGATACCCCGATTTTTCACGGATGGTGTGCTCGAACACATCGATAAAGGTTTTACCGATGCGTTTGCGCTTCGTTTCGGGATCGGAGACGCCGCGAAGCTCATCGAGGAATTGATCGGTCGCATCCACTCCAATTACAGGGAGATGCAAGGCGTCTTTGTATAATTTCAGGACCTCTTCATACTCGTTCTTTCGAAGAAGACCGTTGTTCACGAACACACAAAGCAATTGATCGCCGATGGCTTTGTGGATGAGAGTCGCCGTCACGGTTGAATCCACACCACCGGAGAGTCCGCAAATGACTTTCGCGGAACCGACGCGTTTACGGATCTCATCGATCTGATTGTCGATGAAGGAGACCGGTGTCCAATCTTGCATCAACCCGCAGATATCGACGGTGAAATTCTTCAGCAGTTTGAGTCCATTTTCGGTATGGGCCACTTCCGGATGGAATTGAACACCAAAAATAGGCTTGTGCTTATGGCGGAGTGCCGCGATCGGAGCGTTGCCCGTATGCGCGATGATGGCATAATCGGAAGGGAGGATTTTGAGATGATCGCCATGGCTCATCCAAACCAAACAGGTCGTGTCGAATCCTTTGAAAATGTCGGAACGGTCGTCGATGTTTAATCGGGCGCGACCGAATTCGCGATGATCCGCCTTCTCAACCGAATTCGGAACAGCGGTATGAGCAAGAATTTGGAGACCATAACACACACCAAGAATCGGGACATCCCAATCGAAAATATGTGTATTCAAATGGGGCGCGCCGTCGTCGTTCACGCTCATCGGTCCGCCGGACAAGATGATGCCACCCGGAGGAGCGGCATCGAATTCGGTCAGGTCGGCATTGAAGGGATGGATTTCACAATAGATCTGAAGCTCTCGTACTCGACGAGCGATCAATTGAGTGAATTGCGATCCGTAATCAAGAATCAGAACCCACCCGGAATGCGACCGGATCATGCAGGTATCAGGAAATGAGGTTTTGGTAATCGTCGGCGGACAGTAGTGTCTCGTAATCGGCCGGATTGTCGAGGCGGATTTTGATCATCCAACCTTCGCCATATGGGTCGTCGTTGACCAACTCCGGATTGCCTTCCAGCTCGGCATTCACTTCCAATACGGTACCCGAGACCGGCATGAACAGTTCGGAAACCGTTTTCACAGCTTCGACTGTGCCGAAAATGGCTTCCGATTCAACTGCTTCTCCGACCGTGTTCACATCCACAAAAACGATATCTCCCAATTCGCTTTGAGCGAACTCGGTGATGCCGATGGTTGCGGTTCCGTCCGGATGGAGGCGGACCCACTCATGGTCTTTGGTGTAACGGAGGTCGGAAGGTGTCATGGCTACTTGGGTTCAGGGATGAATTGAAATTGTTTTTCGAGATAATGCGTCGTGAAATTCCCGGCGATGAAATTCGGATCCTTCATCAATTGCTTGTGATAAGGAATCGAGGTGTGGATGCCTTCTACGACGAATTCATCGAGAGCGCGCGACATCCGAGCGATGGCTTCTTCACGAGTCGGTGCGCTGACGATAAGTTTGGCGATCATGCTGTCATAGTTCGGTGGTACCACATAACCGCTGTAGACATGGGTGTCCACACGCACGCTGTGTCCACCTGGCGGATGGAAGGTGTTGATGCGTCCTGCGCTCGGACGGAAGTTGTTCGCAGGGTCTTCCGCATTGATACGGCATTCGATGGCATGCCCACGCATTTTCAGGGGTTTGCGGCGTAGCGGAATGCCTGCGGCCACTTCGATCTGACTGCGGATGAGGTCGTAGCCGGTCACTTCTTCGGTCACGGGATGTTCCACCTGGATCCGCGTGTTCATTTCCATGAAATAGAAGTTGGAATGCTTGTCGACCAAAAACTCAATCGTTCCTGCGCCGATGTATTGAACGGTTTCAGCAGCGCGGATGGCCGCTTCACCCATTCTTTCACGAAGTTCGGGCGTCATCACAGGAGATGGGGCTTCTTCAAGCACTTTCTGATGTCGGCGTTGCAACGAGCAATCGCGTTCGCCCAGATGCGTGATGTAACCGTGTGCATCACCCAAGATTTGAATCTCGACGTGCCGCGGTTCTTCGATGTACTTTTCGATGTACACTTCCGGGTTGTTGAAGGCCGCACCGGCTTCATTGCGAGCGGTATCGAACATTTTTTCGAACTCGGACGCTTCTTTGACGATCCGCATCCCGCGCCCGCCGCCCCCGGCAGTCGCTTTGATGATGACTGGGTACCCGATTCGTTCGGCTTCGATCTGGGCTTCTTTAAGATCGCTGATGGTGCCATCACTTCCGGGAACCACAGGAACGCCGTACTTGATCATGTTCTCTTTGGCCTTGGACTTGTCGCCCATGGTTTCGATCATGTGCGGTGTGGGACCGATGAAGGTGATGTTGTGTTCGCCGCAGATGCGTGAGAACTCCGCGTTTTCAGAGAGGAAGCCGTATCCGGGATGGATGGCTTCGGCATTCGTGATTTCGGCGGCGGCCAAAAGGCGGGGAATCTTGAGATAGCTTTCGCGTGACGGTGCCGGACCAATGCAGACGGCCTCGTCTGCGAATTTCACATGAAGCGAATCGCGGTCGGCGGTGGAATAAACGGCAACCGTTCTGATTCCCATTTCCTTACAGGTCCGTATGATCCGTAAGGCGATTTCCCCCCGATTGGCGATCAGGATTTTTTTAAACATAAATGGCGTTAGGCAGGTTCGATTTCAAACAAAGGCTGGTCGAATTCGACAGGTTGGCCGTTTTTGACCAGAATCGCGACCACTTTGCCTGAGACATCCGATTCAATCTCGTTCATGATTTTCATCGCTTCGATGATGCACAACGGCTGACCTTTCGAAATCACATCACCTACAGAGATGAATGCTTTCGCGTCGGGTGACGCCGCTGCATAGAAGGTTCCGACTATCGGAGATTTGATGGCGGATGTGGTCGATTCGGCTGCGGCAGGTGCCGGCGAAGCGGCGGGTTGTGCAGCAGGCGCTGAGGGAACCACGACACTGGCTACAGGAGCCGGTGCTGGGGCTGGAGCGCTGTAAACAGGCGCATCCGAACGTTTCTTGATTTTGATCTTGAAATCACCTTCCTCAATGTAAACTTCATTGACGTCGGCTTCTGAAATCAATTGCAGAAGACTTTTGATGTGCTTGAGATCCATACGTGCGTTATTTATTGTTTGACCCGTTCAATATAGGACCCGTTGCGGGCGTCCACTCGTAATTTATCGCCTTCGTTGATGAACAAAGGAACGTTGATCTTGGCTCCGGTTTCCAATTCGGCTTGTTTGGTGGCGCCTTGGGCGGTATCACCCTTGATGCCCGGCTCGGTATGCGTCACCAGCAACATCACATGGTCCGGCAATTCCGTGAACATCACCGTTTCGGTCTCGGCATTGATCACGATATACACCTGCTCGCTTTCTTTCATGAATTCAGGACGGTCCACATTTTTCGAATTCACTCCGATTTGCTCATAGGTTTCCTGATGCATGAAATAGTAGATATCGGCATCACGATACAAGTACTGATAAGGCTGGCGCTCGATGCGGACCGATTCGCAGGTCTCGCCGGCACGGAAGGTTTTGTCCAATACTTTGCCGTTTGTCACTCCTTTAAGTTTGGAGCGGACGAATGCGCCACCTTTGCCAGGTTTCACATGCAGGAATTCAATGATGGTGTAGATGTCGTCGGGAAATTGAAGGGTCAGACCGTTCTTGAAGTCTGCAGTCGTAACTTTTGGCATAAAAATGAATTGGTTTCGGAAAGCCCAAAAATACGGCTAAGCCTACACTGTTAAAAGTCTATATATGGTGGCGATGAAGACGGCTCCGATCAGAATGGGGCAGATATATTTGATGAAGATCACCCAAACCGGTTTGAACCAACTGGTTTCCAATCCGGGATAACCCTCGCCCAATTCAATTAAGGCTTTCTGAGTGGTCCACACATAACCCAAGAAAATACAAATCATGAAGCCGCCCAGTGGAAGACCCACATCATTGAAGGAGGTGGATAACACATCAATCAGGCCCACATTGAAGGAAATGATCAGCGACAGGCTCAATATCAAGGCCCCGACGCCCCAAGCCGCTTTCTTACGGCTCACGCCATGCTCATCAACTACATACGCCACCGGAACTTCCAACAGACTGATGGTGGATGTGAGCGCCGCCAAGCCCAATAGAACGAAGAACATGACTCCGGCAATAATGCCAGCGGTCGATTCCATGCTATGGAACATGGCTGGAAGTACTTGGAATACCAATTGCCCACCAGCGACCAGATTCCCTTCCGCATTGAAAATGGTGATGCCGCTGTTCTGAGCGACGAACATGGCCGGAATGACCAAGAACCCGGCAAGAAAGGCGACCGAGAAATCGGTCAACGTCACATACATGGCCGATTCAACCATGTTTTGTTTCTTGCTCATATAGGAGCCATATGTGATCAGGCACCCCATCCCCAAAGAGAGAGAGAAGAAGGATTGACCCAAGGCACTGAAGATGACCGTGCCTGTCAATTGGGAGAAATCGGGACGCAGATACGTTTTCACGCCTTCCATGGCCCCAGGAAGCGTAACCACATATCCGATCATTACGACAAGAATCACCAACAAGGCCGGCATCATCAATTTTGTGGCTTTCTCGATACCACCCGAAACCCCGCCAGTGATGATCATGACTGTGGCCAGCATGAATAGAACGGAGAAAATGGCATTCTTGGGTCCGTTGGTAAGGTCTCCGAACCAAGCCGCCCATTCTGGTTGACCCATGAAGAACATGAATTCCTCCATCACATAACCGGTGGTCCAACCGGCGACAACCAAATAAAAGGACAGGATCATGACGCCGCAGAGAACGCCCCAGAAACCGATGAGAGGTGGAAAGAAATGCTTGCTGAGGGATCTGAACGCCCCGACCGGATTCTTCTTTGTGTGCCGCCCAAGAGTCAGTTCGCCAACCATCACCGGAAAACCGATGATCAAACAGCATAGCAGATAGACGATCAGAAAGATGGCGCCACCGTTATCCGCGGCTTTGGCTGGGAACGCCCAAATGTTGCCTAATCCGACCGCCGAGCCAGCAGCGGCAAAAATGAATCCGATTTTTGAATTCCAACTTCCACGTGCTTCAGGTGCGTCACTATTCAAGAGATCCTCCGTGATGTAAGACGTTTAAGCGCCAATGATACAGAAACGAACTCTATTTTCGCAGAACGAATCCGGAGATCGGTGGCAAATTCAGAATCCCTCCGATTGTGGCGATCGGTTTGTCGCCCGCATGCGGACCCGATACCAGCACATCCCAATATCCAGGTGGGAGATGCACAATCTGGGATGCGGTCGGATTCGCGTTCATCGATATCAAATAGGTGTGCGGGTCACCGATGGGTTTTCCATCGATGGTCATCGTCATATGAAGGCTGTCATCATACCGCTGGAACAGGATATGTTCGGGCGCCGACCGTCTCAATGCAGGAGATGCTTTTCGTAGTGCGATTAATCCGGCATGATAGGCCACCAGACCTGGATTCAGGTCCGCTTCCGAATAATTCAAATAATTCGTCTCGTCGTCTTTCTCATAGCTGTTATGGTCCAGAGCTTTGGTGCGCGACCATTCCTGTCCGGCGTGGATCATCGGAACGCCTTGCGAGATCATCAAAAATAATGCTGCCAATCGCGACACATGCAGCTCATGCTCATTCAATGAGGCCAATTCGGACCGATCATGAGCTCGATTTGCCAATTCTGGACGGAGTGTAAGGCGGATGAAATCACCAATGGTGTATCCGTCATGACTTTCCAAATAATTCAGACTGTGCTCCGACTTGAGATAGCGGCCGTTCGGATGGGGGA
>CAYPOI010000088.1:0-10178 GCA_964412365.1 uncultured Chitinophagales bacterium
AGCAGTTGGTAGCTCGTCGGGCTCATAACCCGAAGGTCACAGGTTCGAGTCCTGTCCCCGCCACAAAAAGAAAGGCTTGTATCTCATAGGGATGCAAGCCTTTTTTTGTGGCGCCAATCTCAGATTGTCGACCGCATGGGAGGTGCGCAGAATCTCTTACATTGTACCATGAGCGACTCGACTTCCTTCCTGCGTAGGTTTGCCTCGCATCCCAACTACATGGCTCCCAGAGGCTCAACGCTTCACGCCCGTTCGTGGGCCACGGAAGCGCCCCTGCGCATGCTGCTCAACAATCTGGATGCCGAGGTGGCCGAAGACCCCGCCAATCTCGTGGTCTATGGCGGCACCGGACAAGCCGCGCGGAACCGTCCCGCCCTCGAAGCCATCATCCGCGCTTTATTGACTCTAGGGGATGACGAATCACTGCTCATCCAGTCCGGTAAGCCCGTGGGCATCGTGCGCTCCCATCCCCAAGCGCCCCGCGTTCTGATTGCAAACTCGAATCTGGTTCCGGCCTGGGCCACATGGGAGCATTTCGAAGCGCTGAAAGAGAACGGCTTGATGATGTATGGTCAGATGACCGCCGGAAGCTGGATCTACATCGGAACGCAAGGCATTTTGCAAGGCACCTATGAGACGTTCGCATCCTGCGCGAAACGTCATTTCGGGGGCTCGCTGAAAGGTCAGCTGGTCGTCACGGCAGGACTCGGGGGCATGGGCGGCGCGCAACCTCTCGCCGCAACCATGGCTGGAGCCAGTTTCATGGGAGCGGATGTGGATGCTTCCCGCATCGAAAAGCGCCTTCAAACGCGCTACATCGACGAAATGACCGATGATTACACGAAAGCGCGTGACATCGCCCTTCTCAAGAAAAAACATGGTCTTCCGTACAGCATCGGACTCGTTTCCGATGCCGGCGATCTACTCGAACATTTACTCGAAGACGACCTCATTCCGGATGTGCTTACCGATCAGACGTCAGCCCATGACCCCGTTCACGGCTACATCCCGAATGGATTTTCGTTGTCGGATGCGGCTCGACTCCGGACTTCCGATCCGGTCGCATATAAAGCAAAAAGTCTGGCAAGCATGTCGCGACATGTCGGATTCATGCTCGCGCATCAGAAACGCGGCGCCATTACCTTCGATTATGGGAATAACATCCGCGAATTCGCACGTCAAGGTGGTGAACCGAATGCCTATGGTTTTAATGGATTCGTGCCGGAGTTCATCCGTCCGTTGTTCTGTGAAGGGAAGGGGCCGTTCCGTTGGGTGGCGCTGTCCGGTGATCCAGAAGACATTTACACCACCGATCGAGCCCTCATCGAGGCCTTTCCAGACAACTCCCATCTGATCAACTGGCTTTCCCAAGCGCGTGAGAAGATCGCGTTCCAGGGACTTCCAGCCCGCATTTGCTGGTTGGGGATGGGGGAGCGCGAAAAAGCGGGATTGATTTTCAATGACCTAGTGCGCAACGGCCAAGTGAGCGCCCCCATCGTGATCGGTCGTGATCACCTCGATTGCGGTTCCGTGGCCTCACCCAACCGCGAAACCGAAGGCATGAAAGACGGTTCGGATGCGGTATCCGACTGGCCCTTGCTCAACCTAATGGCCAATACCGGCGGCGGGGCCACCTGGGTGTCGTTTCATCATGGTGGCGGTGTCGGGATGGGATATTCGCAACATGCCGGGATGGTGGTGGTGGCGGATGGGACCGAGCGCGCCGCCAATTGCCTCCGACGTGTGTTACATAATGATCCGGCAATGGGCGTGTTTCGTCATGTGGATGCCGGTTATGACGAAGCCGTTACCGTCGCCAAAGCGCACAAATTGTTATGATGCTCATCGGACCCTTTCGCCAGATTCTGACGCTCCGCGGACTCGCGGTCAAAGGTCCGTTGCTCGATTCAAACCTTGAAATCATCTCCGAAGCCGGAATCCTCATCGAAAAAGGGCGAATCGTCGAAATTGGTGTTTTTTCTGAGCTGAAATCACGAGCGACATCCGTAATCGAAACCGAAGGGGATCAGGTATTGGTCCCTGGAATAGTAGATTCGCATACCCATATATGCTATGCTGGATCCCGTGCGAAGGATTATGCCCTCAAATTGACCGGTGCCGGTTATGCCGACATCCTCGCAGCCGGAGGCGGCATCCATCACACCGTTTCCGAAACCCGAAAAGCCAGTTATGGGCAACTGTTGTCTGTCACATCAGGTCGGTTGGACCGGGCTCGGCGCCAGGGTGTGACCACCTGCGAAATCAAAAGCGGGTACGGACTCGATATCGACAACGAGTTCCTCATGCTGCAAGTGATCCGGGAATTGGGATGCGTGTCGACCTGTCTTGCCGCGCATGTGTTGCCTGAATCGTACGGGCACCCATCCGCCTATCTGGATCACATCCGCCATGAACTGTTTCCCAAATTGAATGATGTGGGCTGCAACCGCGTGGATATGTTTTGGGATGATGTGGCGTTTCATGGGGATGCGGCCTATGCGTATCTGAAAACTTCAAAAGAAGCCGGATTCGACCTCACGGTGCATGCCGATCAGTTCAGCAAGGGTGGAAGTCGCGTGGCTGTGGAATTGGGAGCAAAAAGTGCGGATCATCTGGAGTCCATTTCCGAGGACGATCTGAGGTTCTTGGCCGCATCCGACACGGCGGCGACGGTTTTGCCTGGCGCCTGCCTCGGACTCGGAATGGAGTTTCCGCCTGCCCGAAAACTGCTGGATGCCGGTGCGTCGTTGGTCATAGCCAGCGATTGGAACCCCGGATCGGCGCCGAACGGACATCTTCTGATGCAAGCCTCCATCCTGGCGATGCGGCAAAAGCTGAATACCGCGGAAACCTGGGCCGGCATCACATTTCGTGCCGCGAATGCGCTCGGATTGACGGATCGAGGTCGGTTGGAGCCCGGATATCGAGCCGATTTTGTGAGCTTTCCCGTGGCTGACATCCGCGAAATCCTTTATGTGCAGGGCACCTGCGTGCCGTCACAAGTTTGGATCAAAGGAGACCAAATCGTATGAACAAGCAAGTATCGATCATCGGATATCCGACCGACGAAGGTGTGCGGCGCAACAACGGACGCATCGGCGCGGCGGCGGGTCCGGCGCTATTGCGAGCCCATTTCGCGAAACTGCATTCCCATGTCGATGAACAGATGATTGTGATAAAGGATCTGGGTGATGTGGCCGTGAAAGACGGTGATATCGAAACTACTCAACAGACGTTCAGAGGCATGGTTTCCAACGTTCATGGCTATTACAATGCGTACACATTGGGATTGGGTGGCGGACATGATATCGCGTATGCCCACATCCCAGGATTCCTCGATGCTTACCCAAAGGATCGCATCGGAATCATCAATCTGGATGCGCATTTCGATCTGCGTCCATTCAACAAAAGCGGCTCCACATCTGGCACGCCGTTTCTGCAAGTATTGGATGAGGCTCATCACACCAAACGGAATGTGGCCTATCTGCCGATCGGCATCCAACCGCATCTGAACGCACCGTTACTGTTCGAAACCGCATTCAAATTCCAATGCGAGCCGATTCTCGCCGAAGACATGTATTCCTCACGCGCATGGCACAAGACGCTTGATGAGTTCATCGAATCGTGCCGGTATTTGTATGTTTCGTTGGATCTGGATGTGTTTCAGGCCGCATCCGCCCCTGGTGTGAGCGCACCGAACGCCTTAGGGCTGGATGTGGCTATGGTGCATCAGACGTTCTTACACATCATGAAATCGGGCAAGGTGAAAGCGATGGACATCGCCGAGCTCAACCCGACCTACGACGACGCCAACCAATCCACCGCCCGCCTCGGCGCCGCGTTCATGCATAGCTTCATCCATTCCATATGAACCAATTTTTTTTCGGCGATGAACCCTTGGATCTGGAGATCTGCGAAGGGTTTTTGAAGGGGGATGTGACCGGAGCCATCTCCGAAAAGGGGAGAGCGCGCATCCAGGCATCGGCGGATCGTGTGACGGCCATCGTGGATAACGATGAGGTCGTATACGGCATCAATACCGGCTTCGGATTTCTGTGCAACACCCGAATCCCGCGCGAAGAACTGGATATTCTGCAGCTCAACATCCTGAAAAGCCATTCGGTCGGTGTGGGAGATCCCATCCATCCCGAGTATGTGAAATTGATGATCTTGTTGAAGATCCAATCCCTTTCCTATGGATATTCGGGTATACGCATACACGTAGTCGAACGACTTCTGGACATGTTATCCGCGGGATTGACACCCTATGTGCCGGCGAAAGGATCGGTTGGAGCATCCGGAGATTTGGCGCCACTCGCGCATCTGTGTTTGCCCTTGATCGGATTAGGAGCCTTTTTTGATGGGAAGTCGGTGCGTCCGGCGAGTGATGTGATGGACCAGATGGGTTGGAAGCCGCTCGAGCTGGGTCCGAAGGAAGGACTCGCACTCCTCAACGGCACCCAATTCATCGCGGCGTACGCGGTGCATAACCTCATCCGATTCGGAAAACTGCTGGATCATGCCGATATCGCCGGTGCGATGAGTTTGGAAGGGATCTTGGGTTCCGCATCGCCGTTTGATGCGGATTTGCATGAACTGCGACCGTATGATGGCACGAGACTCGTGGCAGCCCGCATCCGAAGCTTATTGCAAGGGTCAGAAATGGTGGAAAGTCATTTGCACTGCGACCGGGTTCAAGATCCGTATTCCTTTCGGTGCATGCCTCAAGTTCACGGCGCCTCGCGAAATGCGTGGACTCACCTGAAAGATTTGACCTTGATCGAAATCAATTCCGTGACTGATAATCCTATCCTATTTGCCGAAAAGGTGATCAGTGGCGGGAATTTCCATGGTCAGCCGTTGGCCATGGCCTTGGATTATTGTTCGGTGGCCGCATCCGAAATCGGGTCGATTTCCGATCGACGAATTTATCAGTTGTTGGATGGGGAACCGTTCGGATTGCCTCCATCCCTGATGAAAAATACCGGCACGAACTCCGGATTCATGATGCCGCAGTACACCAGCGCGGCCTTGGTGAGCGAGAACAAGAGCTTTTGCTATCCCGCATCCGCCGATTCCATCCCCACTTCGCTCGGACAGGAAGACCATGTGAGCATGGGCTCGATCAGTGGACGAAAAATGGCCATGATTTTGGATAACCTGCATCTGATACTGGCCATCGAATTGTTGTGCGCGGCACAGGCGTTCGATTATCGGCGTCCGCTCAAATCAGGCCCGATGTTGGATGTGTGTCATGACCTCATTCGGAAGGTGATCGACCATGCCGAAGAAGACCACATTTTCGCGGATGATATCCGGGCGATGGCTGAGCTGATCGAACGCGGCGACTTGCTAAAACCAAGGTTTAAACTTCATAGGCCATGATTTTGCAAAATCGGCCTCTGCTTTCATCTTTCGCCGATTTTGGATACCTTATGTGGGTAATCACCAGAGTAAAACCGTATGCACAACACCTCACACGTCGAGCCCGGTCGGGTTCATGATGTCCTCGGAAAACACATTCTCGCCGACGGATATGATATCGTTTTGGATTTGGAAAAAAGTGAAGGGGCCTATCTGTACGACAGCAAGTATGGCAAGACCTATCTCGATTTCTTCACCTTTTTCGCATCGAACCCGCTTGGGATGAATCATCCCAAAGTGGCGGGCAACGCGGCGTTTCGCAAGCGGATCTCCGATGTGGCGATCCACAATCCGTCCAATTCGGATATCTACACCTCGCAGATGGCGGAGTTCGTGGACACCTTCGATCGTGTGGGAATCCCATCCTATCTGCCTCATGCCTTTTTTGTGGCCGGTGGCGCTCTGGCTGTGGAAAATGCCTTGAAAGTGGCGTTTGATTGGAAAGTGCAGAAGAATTTCCACAAAGGATATCGTGTTGAAAAAGGCACGAAAATCCTGCATTTCGAGCAAGCATTTCATGGTCGTACCGGATATACCATGTCGCTCACCAATACCGACGCCAATAAAGTGGCTTTGTATCCCAAATTCGATTGGCCTCGGATCTCCAATCCGAAGATGACGTTTCCGCAGACCGCTCATGCCATCGCCGATGTGGCTGCCAGAGAAGCGATCGCCTTGGCTCAAGCCGAGCGGTACTTCGAGATGTACAAAGACGACATCGCCGCCATCATTCTCGAGCCGATCCAAGGCGAAGGTGGCGATAACCAGTTTCGTCCCGAATTCCACCAAGCCCTGCGCGACATGGCCGATCGTCATGAAGCTCTCTTGATTTATGATGAAGTTCAGACCGGCGTGGCCCTCACCGGTAAATTCTGGGCACATGAGCATTATGTGAAACCCGATATCATTGCCTTCGGCAAAAAAGCCCAAGTTTGCGGCATTCTTGTAGGAACGCGCGTCGATGAAATCGACACGAACGTATTCCGCAAATCATCCCGTATCAATTCGACTTGGGGTGGAAACCTTGTGGATATGGTCCGCTTCCAACGCTATCTCGAAATCATCGAAGAAGACCATTTGGTGGCCCATGCCGCCAAAACAGGTGATTATTTGCTGTCCAAGCTCCACTCTTTTCAACAGACGCACGAAGCGATCGGCAATTCGCGTGGAAAAGGACTCATGTGCGCCTTCGATCTTCCGTCCACACATGAGCGAAATGCTCTTGTGGATGCGGCCTATGACAACGGATTAATGATTTTGCCCTGTGGAAGTCACTCGGTGCGGTTTCGTCCGCCCTTGATGATCACTCCTGCGCAGATTGATGAAGGGATGGATATCCTGGATCGCTCGCTGCGTGAGGCGGAGGCCACGAGAACCGTGGCCTTGGCGCATCCTGAACCAAAGCTAGATTAGTGCATTTCATAGATATCCTCGTTTTCTCGGTTTATGCGGTTGCCATTGTTCTCGTAGGCCTTTGGTTTCTTCGAAAAAACACCGGAAATGAGGATTATTTCCTAGGCGGACGAAACATGTCGTACCCCCACATCGGGTTGTCGGTCGTGGCAACGGATGTGGGCGGTGGTTTCTCGATCGGCCTTGGCGGATTAGGCTATCTGATGGGGCTTTCCGGCTCGTGGCTCTTGTTCACTGGTTTATTGGGGGCCTGGCTCAGCGCCGTATTTCTCATTCCCATCGTGAAACCGCTGTCGGACACGCATCGGTTCTTCACGATGCCGCAATTGTTCCATCATGTCTATGGTCGACGTGCAGCCTACATCGCCGCGGTCATATCGGCGATCGGGTATATCGGCTTCACCAGCGCGCAAATGCTGGCCGGAGCCAAACTCGCATCCGCCACCTTCCCTGAAATCGGTCTTACCACCGCCCTGTGGATCATGGGCGTCATCATCGTGGTGTATACGGTGATGGGGGGCATCAAAGCGGTGATCTACACCGATACCTTCCAATGGATCTTGCTGATGGTGGGATTGTGCTTCGTCGGGATTCCCATCGCATGGTCCGCCGTCGGCGGGTATTCGGAAATCGTGCGCGTGTTGGATCCATCCATGCTTCGTTTGGACCAAATTTCCATCTGGCAAGCCGTGAATTGGGCAGTCACCATCATTCCCATTTGGTTTGTCGGGATGACCTTATATCAGCGGATTTATGCCTCACGCAACGTCAAAGACGCGAAAAAGGCCTGGTATGTGGCCGGATTCTTCGAATGGCCTGTGATGGCCTTCATGGGTGTCTTGCTCGGAATGCTGTCTCGAGTGGCCGCTGAGCAGGGGATGTTCGCCCCTCTGGGTTACGCGGATGCCATGATGATCGACCCTGAAATGGGTCTGCCGTTGCTGCTTCGCACCGTTCTTCCGGTCGGATTCATGGGACTCATGCTCGCCGCATACTTCTCCGCGGTGATGTCCACGGCCGATAGCTGCCTCGTGGCCGCATCCGGTAATGTGGTGAGCGACATCATCAAACCAAAAAACGAAATACGGTCTTCACAACTCATCACGTTGCTTATAGGAGGGATTGCCATCGGCTTGGCTTCCTTCATGGAAAATGTGTTGGATGTGATGTTGTATTCGTATGCCTTCATGGTATCGGGACTGTTCGTACCGGTGCTGGCGGCATTGTTTTTGTCTCGACATTCCACAAAAGGGGCCATCTTAGCCATGATCGTGGGCGGTAGCGTCACGGTCTGGTTCACCTTGGCTCCGCCGGGTTGGATCATCGCGCAAGCGGATCCGAACCTGTATGGACTTCTTTCTTCAACCATCATCTACTTCATCTGTCATGTCTCCGAACGACAAACTTGACCTTATCAAGGTCGCAGAACTCAGCGAAACCAAATTCAGACAACCCGACGTCGTCGATTTCCTATTCACCGCTCTCGAGCAATACGGCGATGCGAAGCACCACATCCAAGCCTGCATGGATTATGTGTATTCGGTTGAAGCGGGTCGAGGCGGCGCGGTGTTTGTCGCCTATCAGAAGCGAAATCTGGTAGGAGCCGTGATCGTGAACCGGACCGGGATGTCGGGCTTCATCCCCGAAAACATCCTGGTCTATATCGCGGTGGATCCATCCACACGTGGACTTGGACTTGGAAAAAAGCTAATGGATTTGGCCATCGAACAAACTCCAGGCGACATCGCCCTGCATGTCGAGCCCGATAATCCGGCACGACGCTTGTACGAACGTCTCGGATTTACCAGCAAGTACATCGAGATGAGACTTCACAAAACCAAAGCCTAATGGCGTATTTAGCACTCTACCGGGATCGTCTCCAACAGAATTTTGACAAGCTAGATTCGTTGTTTTCCAAGAACGACATCTCTTGGGGAATCGTAACGAAATTGGTGTGCGGTAACCGGGACTATCTGAAAGAAATCATCAGTCTGGGCGTGAGGGAAGTGCACGATTCGCGCATCAGCAATCTTAAAGCTATCAAGCAGTTGGATCCGGACATCCAGACCGTCTACATCAAGCCGCCTCCCAAAAAGAGCATCGCTGCGGTGATCACGTATGCGGATGTGAGTCTGAACACCGAGTTGAGCACCATCCGGATGTTGTCGGAAGAAGCCGTGAAGCAGAACCGGACGCACAAAGTGCTCATTATGATCGAAATGGGCGATTTGCGGGAAGGCGTGATGCGCGACGATCTGCTCAATTTTTATAAACAGGTGTTCGAACTGCCCAATATTTCGATCGTCGGACTCGGCACCAACCTGAATTGCCTGCATGGCGTGATGCCTAGCGCAGATAAGTTGATCCAATTGAGTCTGTACAAGCAGCTCATCGATCTTCAGTTCAAGAAAGACATTCCATGGGTATCGGGAGGTACGACCGTCACACTTCCCTTGCTCATTCGTGGCGATCTGCCAATCGGAATCAATCACTTTCGGATCGGGGAGGCTCTGTATTTCGGAGCCGACCTGTTCACCGGTGGCGTGATCGAAGGCATGCGCGATGATGTGTTCGAACTGTACACCGAAATCCTCGAAATCCAAGAAAAACCCATGTTGCCAAGCGGTGAACTCGGGGTGGATCCGATGGGCAACATCCTGCAAATCGATACAAAACTCATTGGCAAATCATCCTATAGAGCCATATTGGATATCGGTCATCTGGATGTGAATCCGGATTTCCTGATTCCCACAGATGAGACGATCCGCGTGGTGGATGCGAGCTCCGATATGCTCATCGTGGATGTGGGACAAAATCCATCCCACCTGAAAGTAGGGGATGAGGTCCGATTCGGACTCAAATACATGGGTGCCTTAGGCGTGATGAATTCACGCTACATCGAGAAACGTATTTTTACACCTCGCTGATCAACTGAGCCGGTATCTTTGAGCGAATCCTATCATTTCTCATCAGGAACGCTCATGTCTCTCGCTGTCAGAACCACCATCATGCTTGCGGTGGCCGTCGTGATTTCCCTCATTTTTTGGTGGTATCTACGCGCGCCCGAATCGACCATCATGGGTCCGGGAAATCCCTCAAGCACACCGACCGATAACCGTCTGGGTGTTCGGGTGAGTGTATTGGAACCGGTCGCGTTTCAAGACCGGATTTTCGTGTCGGGCAGCGTGATCGCCGAAGATGAAGTATACCTTCGAAGCGAAGCCGCAGGACGCATCATCCGACTGCGTCTTCAAGAAGGAACATTCGTACGTAGAGGAACCTTACTGGCAAAAATCAACGATGCCGATCTGCAAGCCCAACTACGTCGAACGAATCTGAAC
>CAYPOI010000089.1:0-9945 GCA_964412365.1 uncultured Chitinophagales bacterium
CATCGACTGCAGACTCGGATGGATGTTGCCCAAGCACACGATCTTGCTGGCTTTGTAGGCATCCGGAATGACCGGATTGAAGTGCTCGAACACGTTCAATTGAGTGTCCAGCGTGTCGCGTGTGTTCAGGTCGAAATGATAGCGACCGGCCCAATAGAATGTCTTACCGGAGGTATCGATTTGAAGGCCTTCAAGATCCACATTCTTGTCGCGGAATCGTTGGATGTCGGAATCCGCGAAATCATGACCAACCACGCCGACCAAGCGAACTGGCTCTGTGAAAAAAGAAGATGTGAGGGAGATGAAGGTGGCGGATCCGCCAAGGACCGGATCTTTTTTGCCGAATGGGGTTTCGATGCCGTCATACGCGACTGAACCGACTACAAGAATACTCATTTAGGGAGAGACAAGGTTTAGGAGAGACAAGGCTAAAGAGACAAGAGACAAGGTGAAGATACGCAGAAGCAAATTCCTATCTTCCCGAATGCCTCATCAACAACTCGATTCACCTGCCCTCGACTTCGCCTATCGCGATCTCCCCCTATTGAATCATTCGCTAACCATCGCCCAAGCGCTTGATTACATCTATGAACACGGGGTAAGTGAGCGGATCATATATTTCTATGTGGTGGATGATGCGGAGCGGTTGGTCGGTGTGTTGCCCACACGTCGCTTGTTGGGCTCAGCCAGAGACCTGCCCGTATCGGACGTGATGATCAAGAATGTGATGGCCTTGTCAAGATTGGCCACGGTGTATGATGCCATCGATTTTTTCATTTTGTACAAGTTTTTGGCCATTCCGATTGTCGATGAAGACCGCCATCTGATGGGAGTGGTGGATGTGAATCTGTTCACGGACGAGATGGTGAGTCTGAACGAACCCGACAAACACGGAGATATTTTCGAGACGATCGGTTTCCGGTTCTCGGAAATCCGAAACGCGTCGCCGAGCAAGGCATTCCGCTACAGATTCCCATGGCTGATGGCCACGATTCTTAGCGGAACCATGTGCGCGCTTCTGGTCGGGGTGTTCGAACTGACCTTGGCCGCGAGCCTCATGCTGGCGTTCTTCCTGACCCTTGTGTTGGGCTTGGGCGAGAGCGTGAGCATCCAATCGATGACGGTGACGGTGCAGATGCTCAATGTTCAGAATCCGACCATGAGCTGGTTCCGCAAGGCGCTGTGGAAGGAAATCGTTTCGGCGGTGTACCTTGGCGGGGCATCGGGCGCGATCGTCGCGGCCGTGGTCTTGGTGTGGCAATCGGATCCGATCGCCGCAGGCATCATCGGCTCCAGCATCCTGCTTTCCATGCTATCGGCTTGTATCATTGGACTCTCCATCCCCACCGTCCTTCACGCCCTCAAATTGGATCCCAAAATCGCAGCAGGCCCCATCACTCTGGCCATGGCCGACATCAGCACGCTTCTCATCTACTTCTCACTAGCAACGATCGTATTACGATAATGAGTCCTTGGAGCCTATTATTGGGATTGATTTTGATCAACCCACCTGTTAAGCAAGAAATCGAAATGTCGATTCAAAAAAGCGACATGCCGTCGACGGCACTTACCTTCCTCGAAGCCACCCTGACCAAGGCTGAGGAAATTCGTTTTTTTAAGGAAACCGACGGGCAAGATGTATCCTATGAAGTGAAATTCCGCCTCGACGGACATGAATGGAGTATCGAATTCGACCCAACCGGTAATCTTGACGATGCTGAAAAGCTGGTCGATTTTAAGGATCTTTCCAAAGAGTGGCGCGCCCGCATCCATTCTCAGCTTGATTCGCGATTCACCTCTTGGACGGTGACCCGTGTGCAGCTTCAGTTCCTAACTTGGCCTGCCGATCTTGATCGACCCACCGGAGTCGAGCTGATTGTTGAAGGCCAGAACTCATCCGAAATTGGGGTTTTCGAGTTTGGATTCCCATCCGATGATTCATCGGTTTCGGAACGTCGTGTCATGGAAATCTTCGAATTCTGATTTCCATGCGCAGCTTCTTTAGGATTTTGATGCTCCTATTTCCTGTCATGCTACCAGCTCAGGTGGATGTCACCCGCATCTGGGAACCATCTGCCACTTATTCACACAAAGTGAATGATTTTTGGAGCGTAGCGTCACAACTGGCCGCTATTCAATCCATGAATCGCTTGGAGCGGGTTGAGGTCAGTGTGATGCCGATTCGGCGACTGAGTCCGAGAACGTCTGTCGGTTTGGGCTATCTGAACCGAATGGGAACTCCTTTGGAATCGTCATCTGCCTTCGAAAATCGGTTCGTCTTGCAATATGGCTACCAGCACCCGTGGAGGATCCACCAAGTTTCTCATCGGTTTCGGGTGGAAGAGCGGATTCGGGAATCAGGCAATGTCCATCGATTCCGATACAGACTGTCGCTTCGGGCTCCGATCCAGGGCGACCGGCTCGATCCCGGAGAAACCTATTGGCTTACGCAAAACGAAGGACTAGCATCCTTCAGCGATGCTCCCTTCAGCGGTGAGAATCGGCTATCGGTGCATCTTGGGTATCTGTTTCCCAACCGGCAACGTATCGAGGTGGGACTTCAACATCGAGCTGAAAAATTGTTCACTGGCGGAACAATCGGGCATGTGGCTCTGTTCAGTACCGTCTGGCATTTCACGAACTGAATCAGACGTCGATCGCGATTTTCTCTGCCAGGCACATCAGAACGCCGTTTTCGCGCCAGATTTTCACGGTATAACCGTTCATTTCGATGGTGGCTCCATCCACGCTGTCGTATTGCGGCTTATCGGGAACTTGATACAAGGTCACGGATTGGCCATCCTCACGCATCATGCGCATATGCAGGGCCAAATCGCCTTGGATGTGGCAATACCGCGCACCATATAAATGATACATGCTGGAATCCACCAGCTCGGATGTGGCCGGTACGAAATTCAGCCTCGGCATCTCCATGCTGATGGTGGCAAGGTTGTCGGTCCGCACATTCAAAGGCATCGGCTCCTCATGATAAAAGACCACATGCTTGGCGATGGACGACGCCAAGACCATATCCAAACCCTCTGTCGATGGGGATGCGGGACGATTCAGCACCCATCCCAAGGCAATCAATAGCAAGCCCACCGCAGCGATGCGCGACATCTGAATCCAAACCGGTGTGCGACGTGCCGTTGCGGTTCGAACCAAGCGCTCGAGTCGCTCTGGATCCATCCGCTTATGAGCGTAATAGCGTTTAAGTTCTGTATTGAAGTTCATGAGATAGACTCTGACGTAGTTTGATTTTCGTTCGATGAAGCAGACTCAGCACTGTGCCACGAGGCTTGCCGGTCATTTCCGCGATTTCAGCGGTCGTGTAATCTTCCACCGCCGAGAGATACAGCACTTCCCTCTCCGCCGGCTTCAGACCGCCCAATATGGTTTCCATGGCATCGTGATCAGACGGTGCCGGTAGCGTTTCATCCTCAACCGTTTGATAATCCACATCATCGAGGTATTCGAATGGGACCAGTTTTTTGCGTCGATACAGATCGATGAACCGATTCCGGATCACCGTCACAAGAAACTGGATGTTCCATGGTCCACCCCGCCGACTGATCGACAAGGCCGCATCCTGCACCAAGTCTTGCGCCTGCTCATCGTCGTGTGTTAACGACAACGCGTAGCGGAAGCCCCGTTGCAACAAGTCGGCCATGGATTGGTCATCGGTCATAGGTGAAAGTAAGACGAAACAGGTTGGAAGTCGATTGCAGTCTAAAACCCGTTATTTTACCATCCATGTACACCAATTTTTCCCATAAGCGAGTCGACAAACTGTTATCGAACCGGCTTCGATTGGCCATCCTGGCGTCGGTCTCGCATTCGGATGAGGTGGACTTCACATCGTTGAAACGATCGGTGAAAACAACCGATGGAAATCTGAGCATCCAATTGAATCACTTGTCGGATGCGGGATGGATCGTGGTGAACCGAGTGACGACAGGGCCGAGACCCATGACCATGGTCGCCCTCACCAACAAAGGAAAACTCGCCCTGGACGAATACAGGACATTGATTGAAGTCTGGTGCGCGACCGATTGATTACAGCGTTGAAGCAGCCATTGCCTGGCAGCCTTGCTCGTGGCAAAATGACTCCTTTCCCGTTGGATGAAAGGATGAATAGACGAAATGATGAAGCAGAGGTGCTGTCTGCAGTATTGGTCCTCTTAACCTCGCGCCTCGCACCTCGCGCTTCGGTCTTACTAACCTTGAGAAGCTCTCGACTTCGAACCCACACCGGACAAATCTCCTTCCCTGGCGGACGAATCGAGTCCGGCGAAACGCCCGAGCAAGCGGCTTTGCGTGAATGCGAAGAAGAAACCGGAATCCCCTCGCATCTGCCCGAGGTGCTGGGTCGATTGAGTCCGATTTCCTCGCCCGCATCCTTTGGCGCCGTGATGCCCATCGTGGCATGGCTGCATGAGGATGTGCCGATCCTCCCCCATCCGGATGAAGTAGATGAAGCTTTTTGGCAGCCTTTGGATGCATTGGGAGAACCCGTCGTATCCGAATGGGAACTTCGCGGGATGAAGCTCATGGTGCCGCATTGGCCGATCCATCGGGTTCCACTGTGGGGGTTGACGGCTTGCATTCTTGAAGAATTAAAGCAAATGTTGAATGTTGAAGGTTGAATGATCAAGGATGAAGCGATGAAAAGATGAAATGATGAAGGGAATTCAACATTATATTTTTCAACATTCAACATTCAACATTATCAAGCCGATGTTCAGTCTCCTTCTCATCCTTCTGCTGAGTTCCCCTCCCGAAACGGTCATTCGGAATGTGACGGTGATTCCGATGGATACGGAGCGTCGAGTGGAGCGTCAATTCGTTCACATCAAAGATGGAAGGATTGTGTCGATGGGAGACGATGCCTCGCTTCAGATTCCATCTAACGCCACGGTGATCGATGGAACAGGGAAATTCCTGATTCCCGGCATTGCCGAGATGCATGCGCACGTGCCACCCAACACACAAAATTCGGAGTACATGTCCGAAGTGTTGTTCATGTACAAAGCCAATGGGATCACCACGGTTCGGGGCATGCTAGGGCATCCGCTTCATCTGGACTTGCGCGAAAAAGCGGCGCGCGGGGAGATCGTGAGTCCGAGGATATTCACATCCGGTCCGTCCATCAACGGTCAATCGGCGCCCACCCCGGAGATCGTTGATCGCATGGTTCGCGATCAGAAAGCAGCCGGATATGATCTGCTGAAACTGCATCCCGGCATCACTCGCGTCACCTTCGACCAGATGGTGGCCACGGCCAACGAGGTCGGAATCGATTATGCCGGACACGTGTCCGATTTCGTCGGACTTCCACGAGCGCTGGAGGTTCGTCAAAAATCCGTCGATCATTTGGATGGATACATGCCTTTGTTGATTCCCGACAGCGTATCCGTGAGCATCCTGCCCATCTTTTTCGGATGGAATCTGATTCCAAGAGTCGATGAATCACGTATTCCCGAGGCGGTTCGTCGCACCAAAGAAGCCGGCGTCTGGAATGTGCCCACACAAGCTTGATCGAGCATCTGCTGGGTCCAGATCCGATTGATTCGCTCGCATCCCGCCCTGAAATGGCCTACGTTCCGAAACCGATGCTCCAATCCTGGCGAAACGCGAAACAAGGCTATTTGAACAACCCGAATTTCAGTGTGGAATTGGGTGTCGAATTCATCCGCATCCGGCGCGAAATCATCCGCGAACTGAACAAACAAGACGCCGGATTGCTGTTGGGTTCGGATGCGCCCCAGATCTTCAATGTGCCTGGATTCGCCATCCATCATGAAATGCGCATGATGGTGGAAAGTGGACTCACACCGTATGAGGTGCTTCGTGCCGGAACCGTGAATGTGGCTGCGTATTTTGATGAATTGGAAACGGCCGGAACCGTTGCTGCGGGCAAACGCGCGGATCTGGTCCTGCTGGATGCGGATCCACTGCTCGATATCGCCCACATGAAAGGCGTGGATGCGGTGTGGATGGGAGGATATCCCCTGTATAAAACCAACATCACCACTCGCCTCGAGCAGATCCGTTTGAAATACTTGGATTAATTTTAAATGATAAATTTTAAATGTTGAAGAAGAGGATGAAAAGATGAAATGACGAAGCGATAAAGTGGCCCTTTAATGGCTTAAATACTTTAAAATTTACATTTTAAAATTACTTCAACATTCAACATTCAGCCTTCAACATTATCCTTCCGCGTGTCTCTTAAAATTATTCAAAATCATCTGCCAGCCCTCTCTCTGCATCTCAATGGGGTTTGAGGCTTCGGGATCGAAGGTTTCGGTGACTTTCGTACCGGATGCGGTTTCTTCAAAGACAATTTCCACGCGACGTCCGTCGTCCATCGAATAGCGGATCCGTTTTTGCGGAATCACTTCATCATAGACCCCTTCGAAATCGAATCCGAAGGACCCATCCCTCGCTTCCATCCGTGAAGAAAACTTCCCTCCGGTGCGGATGTCGTTCGTGGCCGAAGGACAATGCCAATCGTCTCCGGCGAAATTCCACTGGGTGATGTGTTCGGGGGATGTCCAGCACGTCCAAGTATGAGCCAGATCGGTGCGGATATCGGCAGTGATGGTGATGGGGGACATGATGAAAATGTTGAATGTTGAAGTTTGAATGTTGAAAGAAGACGATGAAAAGATAAATCGATGAAGAGATGAAGGAAAGAATTTATTGCTTTGCAACTTTTATTTATTGATATTCGATAAACAATGTCGTCTCCTCTCTTTCATTCAACATTCAACATTTAGCATTCAACATTTCTTATACATGAAAACCCAATCTCTTCTCATCACCCTCAACGTCATCACCTGGATCGTGTTTATCGCGCTGCTGATCAAAGCAGGGGTCATGCTCTTTCTGTACGGCTATAGCCTCGTCAAACCCGAAGTGGCCGGCCATCTCTATAAAGGTCTCGACATGCTGGATCTTCGGCAGACGAATTTCTTGCGTTACAGCCTCATCTCCCTTGGTTTGGCCTCCTTGCCCGCGATTCAAGCGTATATCGCACACATCATGATCGGGATCTTCACAAAGATGAATTTGGAGAGTCCATTCACCATGGAGACGGCGAACCGGCTGCGCACCATCAGCCTGCTCATCCTCGGCCTTTGGGTCGCCACCCTCGTCACCAACCTGTTCGGCGGCACGTTGTCGCTGACCACCGACCATCTGTTCATGGCTGGACTCACGTTCCTCATCTCCGAAATCTTCCGTCGCGGTGTGGACATGCAATCCGAACAAGAACTTACGGTCTAAGCCATGCCGATCATCGTAAACCTCGATGTGATGATGGCCAAGCGGAAGATGTCGCTCAACGAACTATCCGAAAAAGTGGACATCACCTTGGCCAATCTGTCCATACTCAAAACCGGTAAGGCAAAAGCCGTGCGATTCAGCACCTTGGAAGCGATCTGCAAGGCGCTGGAGTGTCAGCCGGGGGATTTGTTGGAGTTTCGGGATTGAAGACAATTTTAAATGTGTGCCCTGAGCGTAGCGAAGGGTTGAATGAAGAAAATCAGTAGCTAGATTGCTTGCACACCTATCAACGCCACTTTTTCCGTTTCTTCTTTGGCAGTGTGAAGTTCGAACCTCTCGAAACATTTGAATTGGCACTAATGCTCAGATTTTTAACGACTCCCGGCTTTGGTTGGAGTACAGTTGGAGCTGTATTCGGAAATAAATTGATACGAATTCCGTCATTATTTGTGAGGAATGGAACAAAGAGGTATATCCGTCTAAACGCATGCGGATGAATGTTGAAATAGGATTTGATGTAATTTTCCGCGGTGGCAGAGATCTGAGCGTAATCGTGTGTCAGATAGAGCAACAAATCAATCGGCTCATTGATGGCTGAATACCTCCCTGACTTATCATAGATTTTCTGGATTAAATGGTCAACCAGTCGAGCTTGGTCAACAATCGGAGATATGGACCCATACCCACCTCGCATTTTAGTCCCTGGCAACACCTCCATCAATTCCAGGTAGCCAGTTAATCCCCCCTGTGCGATTGTGAAGTCCAGATCATTTGTTTCGTTTTGATACAATACATGGATCGCATCTTCTGGTTGAGAACTTCGATTGTGAAGCTCAACGAACAAATCGACTACTGCTTTTTCAATGTCCGGCTTCGTGTCAGGGAAGGTCGTTTTGATTTCAATCACCGAATCACCAGTGATTATTTGGAGATTCAGCTCTCCTGTGGGCTTTTTGGGGGCTTTTTTCATCCTAATAGTTTCGCTTGTTAACTCAATTATGCGATATTCTTTCGTTAGGAATATCGGTTATCTGCTCAACGTTTACAACGCAGTGACATAATACCGCCACAACTGACACTCCTCACATGATTGCCTCATGACACTGAATTAGAATGAAATCCACGACCGGGCATGATCTACTACAAGCTCACAAAAGTCCCAGAGGCCATCAGCCATCTTTTAGAAGCGGAACGAGCATTCAACGAGCTAGAAACTTGCGGTGTTCTCGACTATGATGTTACGTACAATCGGTGTCTGGTTCATTGCATTGCAGCTTTTGAAGTGTTAGAAAAACAAGTGACGAACTACCCTCAAATTGAGTCAGAGGCCTACAGAAACTTGAAGACATCTCTAGAGCCTAAAAAGAGCAGTGACTTATTTAGATACTTAAAGGAATCGAGGAACTCTTATTTACATCGACATCAATCTTGCATCTGGATTGATGCGCGAGATGGCGAAGGAATAATTGGCTTGGGAAGTCGTGAATTTGTGTCCTACGGGACCAAATCAGAGTCAAGCAGGTTCGGCAAGAGTCTCACAATTCTGGCATCAATTGAATTTCATGCAGGTGGGCATGTTGCGCTTCGACCGGTACCTCCGTATCTAAGAAGTAAAAAAAATCAGAATGATGTGCCCGTCCCAAAGTCCCATAAGGGCATCGACATCTCGAACTTTACCCCCAAACAGTGCTTGGAACTTCTTTTACTCGCGGTCGGCGAGGTCGTCTGCGAAGCTCATGAAATCACGTCAAAGGGCTGAGAGACTTCCCTACTAAATCATATGACCGAAGCAAACGTCATCATCGCGATGCGTTGATCATGTTTCATAGATGCAAATTCCAACCCGATCAATATGTTCGATCAATTCTCTGTTTTCGATGAGATGATAGATCGACGTATCGATTTTGTATGGAAGAAGCAAATCGTCAATATCTGTCTCAATCTTGGATACGATGCTCATGCTTAATTGGTATCCATGCAACGTGATGTCGATATCCGAATTCGCACGATGGTTTCCTTTGGCGCGCGACCCGTACAAGATGGCTTTTTCAATCGACGGATACTTTGAGAATACTCCTTTCAGGGCGGTTATCGTTGCAATCGATAATCCATGACTCTTTTTTGCAGTTTCGTTCATGGCTGTTCGCGGCGCATTCGCTCTATCCGCTCGTTAAATGCAAGGAATGCCGGCAAATAGTTGTTCTGGATTTTATCAAACAGAGCCTTCGCCGTACTCTCGTCGTACGTATGCGACGAAAGATTTCGGCTTCGGATCATATCCATCCACACGTCCCCATCTTCAATCAAACCCATCGAAAATCCTTCTCTCGTCGCATCTCGCGATCCTTTGATATCCGGATTGCCCTGATAGATCGAGATATCTTTGATCACATTCCACGCCAGTTCATGGGTGAACTCAAAACTCTGAATGAGTCCCTGCTTGATCAGATCGTCTAAAACCAATTGCTCCTTCTCTACGTCAACATGGATGCTCTGGATGTACTCTACCGAAGCTTCGAGCTTTGACAAAGCTTTTTCGAAATTGGCAAAGCGCTGTTTCCAGCGGACATCATGTTCCATCACAGAAAATACACATTTGAGGTCCCGACTCATAATTTAGTCACGGGATTGAAGACAATTTTAAATTGAAAATTT
>CAYPOI010000090.1:0-9599 GCA_964412365.1 uncultured Chitinophagales bacterium
AACTTCGGCATGTTGATGTCCAATAAAACGACCCTTGGCAAGATGTCGAGCGTCGGACCAGTGTCGGCATCGCCAATGAGCATTCGCAACGCTTCGATACCATCACGTGCGACAACGATCTCGCAATTCAACTCACTGCGCTTGAGTGCGAGGATGGCAAGGTCGACATCATCCGGGTTGTCATCGACCAGTAAGATATAGGGGGATTCGGACATGTGTTGACGATTTATAATGGCAATGTAATATAAAATATAGTGTGTTCGTCCTGAATGGATTCCACCCATATGATTCCTTTCAAATGGCGCATTACACGTTGAACGGTTGCCAACCCGATACCCGTGCCCTCGAACTCCGATGACTTGTGCAATCGTTGAAACGGGATGAACAATTTGTTGGCGTACGCCATGTCGAATCCGACTCCGTTATCGCGCACGTAAAAAATGAGCGTGCCATTTAGGGTGAGTGTTCCGACGTCCACTTTGGGATTCTCTTTAGTGGATGAGTATTTCAATGCATTGGACAACAGATTCTGAAAGAGGATTCGTACAAGAGTCTCATCCGCTGTTCGCTTGACTCCATCCAGCTTCACATCCACGAGGGCATGGGCATACCTGGGATCGGACTGAAGCATGGCAGCGATGCCCGAAACCAATGCTTGCAGGTCGATGTCCACAGGATTGGACTTGAAACGAGTGACCTTCGAGAGTGTGAGCAGATCATTGATCAACGAACCCATGTTCATGCCGGCTTTTAAAATGCGCTGAAGGTAGCTTTTTCCGGTTTCTGACAGATTATCCATCTCTGTGGCAAGCAATTCCTGTGAAAAACCCACCACCGCCCGAAGTGGCGCTTGCAAATCGTGCGACACGGAATAGGAGAACGATTCCATCTCCTTGTTGATCAGAGACAGTTCGCGGGTGCGATCACGCACTCGCTCTTCAAGTTCGTCGTTCGCCTGTGTGAGCCTGGTAATGTCTCGAGCCATCACGATCACGCAGGGTTGTTGATTGAATCGAATAGGAGCTATGTTCACTTGAGCGGTGAACGTGTCCCCATTCTTTTTACGGTATGTATGAATCCCGCTGGAGGCAAACAGGATGTCTTCATCAAGACTCAGGAACTCATGTTCGGAGTATCCGAATTTTGTGAGAGTCGCCGGGTTGCAGGTGTGGATGATGCGGTGGTTGATCGAATAGATCCATATGGGAAGAGGCGCTTTGTGAAACACTCCCAAATAATTTTCATTCGTTTCCAAGTTGGCCTGACGATGTCCGATCAGTAAGGCATATGCCGCCATGCCCGTGATCGCGATGTAGAAGAGCCCTTTATAGGATTGGAGACGGGTTAGTGTCTGCACATCCGATACCATCGCTGCCAGCCAGTCGTCAGAAAAGGTAATCCATAAGCTTCCGACGATGAGATAAATCATCGTGATGCCGAGAGGGGATAGGATTCGGTTCCGAAGGCTCATGCGTGCATGATAGCCAAAAAAAAAGCCCATCCATACATATGGACGGGCTTTGCGTGAATCGGGTGGGACTCGAACCCACGACCAACGGCTTAAAAGGCCGATGCTCTACCGGCTGAGCTACCGATTCAAAACTTGAATTTTCGCCAAGGCCCCTAATATACGCAGGAAAGCACCGTATATTCAACGACAAATTGAATGTTATGACCATCTTCAGTCGAATCATAGCCGGTGAGATTCCTTGTCATAAGATCGCCGAGACAGCGGACTACTTTTCCTTCCTCGATATCCGCCCCATCAGCAAAGGTCATACCCTCGTCGTGCCGAAAAAAGAGGTTGATTATCTGTTCGATTTGTCGGCGGATGACCTTCAAAAAATGATGGGATTTGCCCAAATCGTGGCCAAGGGGATCGATCAAGCTACGGGCTGCATCCGCACCGGAATCATCGTGCAAGGCTTGGAAGTGCCGCATGCCCACATCCATCTGGTCCCCATCTACACCGAACATCAGAAAATGGCATTCGGAAATCCGGTTGACGTATCTTCCGAGGATATGGCAGCCATCGCCGCATTGATCGCATCCCACATCCGCTTATGACGATTCTGATTGTGAACGGACCAAATCTGAACCTGCTCGGCGAGCGGGAACCCGAGATTTACGGGTCCACCACATTGGCCGACATCGAGGCCTTGTTGCAGGCGGAGTTTCCGAATCATTCGTTGAGCTTTTTTCAGAGCAACCATGAAGGCGAGTTGATCGAGCGGTTGCATGAAGCGTTTCGGGACGCATCACTGGATGGAGTGATCATCAATCCGGGTGGGTTTTCTCACACATCGGTGGCGTTGAGAGATGCCTTATCGGCTCTTCGAATCCCGAAAGTGGAAGTGCATCTGTCGAACATCCATGCCCGCGAGGCGTTTCGGCACACATCCGTCACCGCTGGAGCGTGCAACGGACTCATCTCCGGATTCGGAGTTTCGAGTTACCGCCTCGGCATCCATGCCTTGGAACCGTTGATGTGAGCCGGTTACGGGAGCTGTTGAGCGATTCGCTCGTGTATGGCCTGTCTGGCGTGCTGGCCCGCTTCCTGAATTATCTGTTGGTGCCGCTGTATACCGGCATGTTCTCGCCGGGCGAATATGGCACTATCGGACTCCTGTATGGTGCCATCGTCTTTCTGAATGTGATGTTCACGCTTGGGATGGAATCGGCCTACATCCGATATGCGTCGAATCGTGAAAAAGCGAAAGATGTCTTCAAGACCCTGCAACTGATTCTGGTGGGCGCGAGCGCGGTCTTTTTGTTGGTGATGTGGGTGGCGTCTCCGCTCGCGTACGAGATATTGAAAATTAGCGGTGAGCAGGCCGATCAACTCTACCTCTATTTGTTGATGATTCTGATCGCAGATGCGATCTGCATCGTTCCCTATGCCGAATTGCGGTTGTCGGAGCGTCCGTGGACGTATGCTTCGCTCAAGACCTTGAATGTGGCGCTGAATATCGGCATGAACCTGTACTTGATTCTGAATCTGGGGATGGGAATCGAGGCGGTGCTCATCAGCAATGCGTTCGCATCAGGGGTGACAGGTATCCTTGTTTGGATGGTGACGTGGCCGATGATGGCTGGCAAATGGTCGGGACGGATCGCCAGTGAAGCCCTCTGGTTCGGATTGCCATATGTTCCGAACGGCCTCGGATTTGCCATCAATGAGGTGTTGGACCGGTTCTGGCTAAGTCGAATGGATGCGGCCGACATCCTGGCGATATATGGTGAAGGCGTTACGGCGGACGATATCACCGGATATTACAACGCCTGTTACAAGTTGGGTGTGTTCATGCTGTTGCTGGTTCAGATGTTCCGGATGGCGTGGCAACCCTTTTTCATGAAATATTCGGTCGCGCAGGACGCGTCCGTCTTGTTCGGAAACGTGTTCCGAGCGTTCAACATCGGAGCTGGAATCGTATTTCTTGGGGTGAGCTTGTTTGCGCTTGAAATCGCCGGAATCCGAATTCCGGGTACATCCGCCACATTGATCGACTCACGGTATTGGTCGGCCATCCCCATCGTGCCATGGATTCTGGCTGCCTATTGGTTCCAGGGTTGGTTCGTCGTGTTCTCGGTGGGCGTCTTCCTGAAAGATCGGACTAAGCGCTTGCCGATCATCACGTGGACGGGCTCGATGGTCACCATCGCAGCGAATGTGCTGTTGGTTCCGGTTTTGGGGATGGTGGGCGCCGCTATGGCTACGACAGCCAGTTATGCGGTGATGAGCCTGTTTCTGCTGTACGACACGCAGAAATCCTACCCTGTGGCATACGCAGTGAGGCCTGCGCTACTGCAGGTAGCGGTGCTGGGTAGTCTGGTTTGGTTGGGATCCGATCTCGGATGGATTCCCCGCTTGCTTCTGTGGCTCGCGGGGAGCGTCGGACTCGTATTAGTTGCCTTCTTCAGACGGAATCGCTGACGGCGATGCCACCGGAGCGGGCGTATTGATGTTCGATCCGGTAATGATCGATCCACCCGTGGTGCCACGGTCGATGAAGAAGTTCGCAGCCAAGCACAACACCAGGAACATGGTTCCGAGGTAGGTGGTGGATTTCGAAAGGAAATCGGATGTGCGACGAGCGCCGAGAGCCGTGTTAGCGGCCATGCCGCCGCCGAAACCGCCGGATAAACCTTGACCTTGTCCGCTTTGAAGCAAGACGGAAATGGTCATGAGAATGGCGATGAGGGTGATGAGGATGACAATGAAGGTATACATCCGGCAAAATTAGCGATTTTCGGTATCTGAATCAATTCGGTCTATATTTATGCTATGCTACAACAATCGGAATCACGCCTAGCCGATTTCTTCACTTTGAGCCCCGATGTGGTGGAGAATCTGATCATCACCACGCTGATTTTGGTGGCTCTCACGGTCTTGCGGTTTGGACTCCTCGCCATCGTGTACCGTCGCAGCGAGAATGTGAAGCTGCACTACATGACCAAGAAGTATGTGTCTTATTCGGTGGCGTTCATCGGACTCTTCCTGATCGGCCGCCTCTGGATCGATGGCTTTCATTCGCTCGCCACGTTTTTGGGACTGCTTTCTGCCGGTATCGCCATTTCATTGAAAGACATCATACTGGATCTAGCCGGATGGATCTACCTCGGAACACGCAAACCCTTCGAATTAGGCGACCGGATTGAAATCGGTGACGTTCAAGGAGATGTGATCGACAAGCGCATCCTCAAATTCTCTGTGATGGAGATCGGAAATTGGGTGGATGCGGATCAAAGTACCGGTCGGGTGGTTCACATCCCGAACCATCAGGTTTTTACCAAACCGATTTTCAACTACACGCTGGGGTTCCATTTCATTTGGAACGAGTTGGCCGTAAGGCTGACCTTCGAGAGCAATTGGAAGAAAGCGAAAGATATTTTGCAGAAACTTGCAGAAAAACATGCAAGCGAGTTGACGCCCGAAGCCGCTCGTCAAATCCGTGAAACGGCCAAAGAGTATATGATTGTGACAACGGTACTGACTCCGACGATCTATACCGAAGTCAAGGATTTCGGAATCCAACTGACCATACGGTACCTCACCCATCCGCGCAGACGAAGAGGCTCCGCTCAAATGATCTGGGAAGATGTGCTCACCGAATTCGCGAAGCACCCCGACATCACATTCGCCTACCCGACCACCCGTTTCGTTCAATTCCCGCCAACATCATGAAAATGAAATCGATTCTGCTCCTGTTCGCATCCGTTTGGTTGATCTCGTGCAACTCCGCTCAGAAAGCCTTCAACAAGGGCGACTATGAGGAAGCTGTTCGACTCAGCATCCAAAAACTGAGGGACAAACCGAACGACAAGAAAGCCCGAGCCTTGTTGGTGGATTCGTATGGGAAAGCGGTGGATGCCAATCTGTCGACCATACATGCGTATGAGCGCATCGAAGATCCGTTAAGATGGGAACCCATCGTGCGGTCGTACAACCGCCTCAATCTATTGCATCAGCGCCTGGATCGATGCCCGGTGTGCGATGATCTTTTGCCGAGCCGACGACTCTACATAGATGAATGGAACCAAGCTAGGCTGAACGCGGCGGAGGTCCGGTACCAGATGGGCATGTCGGAATTGTCTGGAACCACGAGGGAAAGCGCGAAACATGCCATGGAGCATTTTATGCAGGCCGAGCAATTCCAACCCGATTACAAAGATGTGCGCCAGCAGATGGAGGTCGCCCTGAATCGAGCCACTTTGCACGTGGTGATTCGTGACATGCCGGTTCAACAGCGTATGTATGAATCCATCCAGGCCGAATTCGAGCAGAAATTGATCGAAGTGGTGTCGAATCGAACCGCGAACCGATATGTCCGCTTTTATTCGGAAGAAGAAGTGCGCCGCCAGCGCCCCGAATTTATTGATCATCATATCGACATGACATTCGAGTCCTTCCGAGTCGGAAACATGCTTATGGAATCGAACACCACGGAGCTGACCAGCAAGGATAGCGTGAAAATCGGAGACGCGAGAGTGGGCAACGAAACCGTACCTGTGTTCGGTAAGGTCACGGCCAAATTTACGGCGTATGCGAAAACCATCATGGGCGACGGACAATTGCTCTTTGTGATATCGGACGCCGAAACGGGTCGCATCATTCTGCAACAACGGTTTGTCGGCGAATATCATTGGCGACATGAATGGGCCAGTTTCAACGGCGACGAACGCGCCCTCACCCCTAAACAGAGGGAATTGGCCGCACTGCGCGATGCGCCGCCTCCACCCGAGACCCATATTTTCGAGGAATTCACCCTGCCTATCTTTCAGAATGTGAGCGATCGCATCCGGCGGTTCTATGCGCAATACTGAGCCGCCCGATATCCGCATCACCAAAGCCTCCGGCGATTCGGATGTGTATAGCAGGGAAAAGCTGATTCAAAGTTTGCATCGATCCGGCGCCGACGATACGTCCATCATGGATGTGGTCAGGCATATTGAGGCGGAGCTGACCGAAGGCATGAGCACGCGGAAAATCTATCGCCGCGCCTTCCAACAACTGAGGAAATCGAATGTGCCGGCCGCATCCCAATACAATCTAAAGTCGGCGGTGATGGCGCTCGGACCAAGCGGGTATCCCTTCGAACGGTTTGTTGGGTCGTTGTTCGAGGCGCAAGGTTGGGAAACACGCGTCGGAATCGTAATGCCGGGAAGATGTGTGAACCATGAAGTGGACGTGTTCGCGATGAAAGACGGGGTGGTGCGATTCACCGAATGCAAATTCCGGAATGAGCCCGGATCCAAAATCGATGTGAAAGTGGCGATGTATGTGCACAGCCGTGTTCGTGATCTCTTCGCACGGTATGCCGCGGATCATCCATCGGATTCCATTACGGGGTACCAGGGATGGTTGGTGACCAACAGTAAATTCACGGCCGATGCCGAGTTGTACGGAGAATGCGAACGGATGCATTTGATGGCATGGGATTATCCCGCCGGAAACGGGTTGCTTCAGCTCATTCGCACCACCGGGATCTTGCCTATCACTGTCCTTCATTCGCTGTCAAAAAAACACGTGGAATGGATTCTTGGCAGAGGTGTTGTGACCTGCAGGGGGTTGTTGGCTCAACCCCATATACTAGACGAATCAATGATAGAACCTAAGGTTCGGGAAGCGGTTTTTCGAGAGCTGAGAACGGTTCTGAAGTAGATGTGCAAATTTTTTGCACGATACGTAGAAAAATTTGCATTAGTCTTTGGAATCCGTTAACGTGCTGAATAAGGGCGTTTTTTCCCCAATACTTAAATATCAATAGAATGAGAACAATACTACTACTCGCCATGCTGCTCATCGGGCAGATGGCCTACGCGCAGCTCGCGCTGCCGGTGACGTTCGATGACGCAACCGTAAATTACGGTTTGACCGATTTTGGTGGCACGTCATCCAGCATTGTCGCCGATCCAACGAACGCCGAAAACAAGGTCGTTCGCACCGTGAAAACAGCCGGTGCTGAAACCTGGGGTGGAACCACTGTTGGTGGTGTCATCGGTTTCGCATCGAGACTTCCGTTCACGACAGCAAATACCAAAATGTCGGTTCGTGTCTGGTCGCCAGATGCGGGTATCAAAGTTCGTTTGAAAGTGGAACAAGCCGGCGCGCCTACCGTGAGCGTGGAAACCGAAGCCACGACAACCGTAGCCAATGAATGGCAGACTCTCGTGTTCGATTTCGCCAATCATGCTACTGGAACCGCTGCTCTGAATCTGTCGAATAGTTATGAGAAAGCGTCGATCTTTTTCAATTTCGGTGTGACGGGCGCTACTGCCGGTGAAAAAGTATATTTCTGGGACGATATGGCATTCGGCGCAGGCGCTGCAGCACCACCCGGACCTACGTTTCCGATCACCATGGAAGATGCCACCATCGACTGGGCGGCAATCGTAAATGGTTTTGATGGCGGCGAACTGACCCGCGTTGTAAACCCATCCAAAACCGGTATCAACACGAGTGATAACGTGTTGAAAATGGTGAAAGGCGCTGGCCAACCATGGGCGGGTGCTTGGTTCCCGATGGATTCAGACATCAATTTGAATGCATCCACCGAATTCAAAGTGAAAGTGTGGTCGCCACGCGCGGACGCGAAGCTGTTGTTTAAGATTGAGAATGCAACCAATGGCGGAATGAACTTCGAGCAATCACGCGATATCACCGTTGCCAACGAATGGGTTGAATTGACGTTTGATTTCTCTGCCGCGAATCGCACGAACACGTACAGGAAAATCGTATTGATTTTCGACTTGGGTACGGTTGGTGATGGAAGTTCCAACTTCACGTTCTATTTGGATGATATCAACCAAGGTGCAGCTGCGCCACCACCGCCGCCACCACCGATTACCTTCCCGATCACGTTCGAGAGTTCCGATATTCCTTGGAATGACCTGATTACCAACTTCGACGGTGGCATGCTCACACGGGTGCAAAACCCCGACCAATCCGGACTCAACACAAGCAATTATGTGTTGAAAATGGTAAAAAATACGGGCCAGATTTGGGGTGGTTCATTCTTCACAATGCCTGCACCGATCAATTTCTCGACGGTCAAAGAGTTCAAAGTCCTTGTTTGGTCTCCACGTGCCGATGCCAAAATGTTGTTCAAAGTTGAGAATGCGGCCGATGGCGCCATCAATTTTGAAAACGAACAGACCATCGGCGTTGCTAACGCATGGACGGAATTGACGTTCGATTATTCAACGATCAATACCGCAAACGAATACAGCAAAATCGTTCTGATTTTTGATCTGGGTACCGTTGGTGATGGAAGTGCCAATTACACGTTCTACATCGACAACATCGTCCATGGCGATCCAGTACCACCTCCAGCAGCTGTGCTTGCGTTTCCTGTGACGGCCGAAGAACCCGGAATCGATTGGGCATCTATTGTGACCAATTTTGATGGTGGTGATCTCAGTCGCATAGAGAATCCAGACAAATCAGGTCTCAATACCAGCAACAATGTGCTGAGAATGGTCAAAAATGCCGGTCAACCATGGGGCGGTTCGTTCTTCCCATTGACGGCCAATTTCGACCTGTCGGCAGGTAAGACGATCTTCAAAGTGTTGGTCTGGTCGCCACGTGCGGATGCCAAAATGCTCTTCAAGCTCGAAAATGAAAGCAATGGCGGGATCAATGTGGAGCAAGAGAAAGTGATTGGCGTTGCCAATGCATGGACCGAACTCACCTTTGATTTCTCTGGCACGAGTCTGACGAACTCCTATCGTAAAGTGGTGTTGATTTTCGATCTCGGCACGGTTGGCGACGGTACATCGAACTTCACGTTCTATGTCGATAATATCCGTCAACTCGTTGCTGAATTGCCACCTCCACCACCCATTACGTTCCCTATTTCGTTTGAGAATTCGGACATACCTTGGGCCACAACCTTCACCAACTTCGACGGTGGAGTGCTTGCAAGAGTCGAAAATCCAAACAAAGCCGGTATAAACACGTCCGATTTTGTTGCACGCATGGTTAAAGGTGCAGGTCAACCTTGGGGTGGTGCTTGGTTCCGGATGACAGAGCCAATCAACATGACAAACAAGACGTTCAAAGTCAAAGTTTGGTCGCCACGTGCCGATGCGAAGCTCCT
>CAYPOI010000091.1:0-4919 GCA_964412365.1 uncultured Chitinophagales bacterium
ATTTGCCCTTCTCGGTGAAGAACAGGATGTAGTTGTGATTCGTGGCCACGAACAGATGTTCGATATACTCTTCCTCGCCTTTGGTTCCGGCGCCTTTCATGCCCACACCACCTCGTTTCTGGCGTCTGTAGCCGCTCACCGGGGTACGTTTGATGAAGCCATTGTTGGAAATGGTCACCACGACGTCTTCATCGGCGATCATGTCTTCGATGGTGAAATCCTCGGCCGAATACACGATCTGCGTGCGACGCTTATCACCATATCTGGCGCGGATGTCAGCCAATTCGATTTTGATGATGTCGAGCTGCGCTTGGCGGCTTCCCAAAATGCGGCGGAATTCTTTAATCTGATCCAGGATGTCGCGATACTCCAGATCGATCTTGTCGCGCTCGAGTGCGGTAAGTTTCTGCAACCGCATGTCGAGGATGGCTTTCGCCTGGATGTCGGTCAGACCGAATCGGCGACGCAACGAATCATTCGCCTCGGGCACGTTTTTCGACGCGCGGATGGTCTTGATCACTTCATCAAGGTTGTCGATGGCGATCTTCAATCCTTCCAAGATATGCGCGCGCGCTTCGGCTTGGTCCAGATCATACAGCGTTCTGCGGATGATCACCTCAAGGCGGTGATCCACGAAATGGCGGATGATCTCCTTCAGGTTCATCACCTTCGGACGACCCTTCACCAACGCCAAGTTGATGATGCCGAACGTGCTCTGCAGCGCCGTGTACTTATACAATTGGTTGAGGATGACACTCGGAATGGCGTTCCGTTTCAGGATGATGACAATCCGCATCCCTTCGCGGTCACTCTCATCGCGCACATCCGCGATTTCAGTCAACTTGTCTTCATGAATCAGCTCAGCGATCTTTTGAATCAGCATCGCCTTGTTCACCTGGTACGGAATCTCGGTGATCACGATTTGCTCGCGGTTGCCACGCAATTCTTCAACGGTGGCCAACGCCCGCATCGTCACTTTTCCACGACCGGTATTGTACGCGTCGCGCACACCTTCATAGCCGTATATGATGCCGCCTGTCGGGAAATCCGGAGCGGTGATGTGCTTCATCAACTCGGCGATCTCGATCTCCGGATTGTCGATGAACGCCGTAACTCCATCGATCACTTCCGTGATGTTGTGAGGAGGCATGTTCGTCGCCATTCCCACCGCGATACCGGACGATCCGTTGATCAGCAGGTTCGGTACCATCGCCGGCATCACCGTCGGTTCTTCTAAGGTGTCGTCAAAGTTGGGTTGGAAGTCGACCGTATTCTTATTGATGTCGGCCAGAAGCTCTTCCGCGAGGCGCTGCATCCGCACTTCCGTGTAACGCATGGCCGCGGCAGAGTCACCATCCACCGAACCGAAGTTGCCTTGTCCATCCACCAGCGGGTAGCGAAGCGAGAAATCCTGCACCATCCGAACGATGGTGTCATACACCGCCGAATCGCCGTGCGGGTGGTATTTCCCGAGCACTTCACCCACAATCCGCGCGCTTTTCTTGTAGGCGCGGTTGTGAAGCATGCCGAGCTCGCTCATTCCGAACAGAACGCGGCGGTGAACAGGTTTCAAGCCATCGCGGACATCCGGAAGGGCGCGACTGACAATAACGGACATCGAATAATCGATGTACGAAGACTGCATTTCGTCTTCGATCGTGATTTTAATGATTCTATCGGTAGCCATCAGATATCGAGTTTAGCGTACTTGGCATTGCGCTCAATGAATTCGCGGCGGGGTTCCACGGCGTCGCCCATGAGCATGGAGAAGAGGCGGTCGGTTGCGGCGGCACTTTCAATGGTGACCAACTGCAAGGTGCGGCGCTCAGGATCCATCGTGGTTTCCCAAAGCTGCTCGGGGTTCATCTCTCCGAGACCTTTGTACCGCGCCACTTCGATTTTGCGTGTCGAGTTGCCTTTTTTCAGGCGCTTGAGAATGGTGTCGCGTTGTTCGTCATCCCATGCATATTCCACATTCGACCCTTGCGCGATCTTGTACAATGGCGGCGTGGCGATGTAGATATGCCCGTTTTCGATCAACGGCATCATATAACGGTAGAAAAACGTGAGCAGAAGCGTGCGGATGTGTGATCCGTCGACGTCCGCATCCGTCATGATGATGACCTTATGATAGCGGAGCTGGGTGACATCGAAATCCTCTGAATGTCCGACCCCGGTTCCCAATGCCGTCACCATCGCGCGAATCTCATTGTTTTCGAGAATCTTGTTGATGCGGGCCTTCTCCACGTTCAGAATCTTGCCACGAAGAGGAAGAATGGCTTGGAAACTACGGTTCCGACCCATTTTGGCCGATCCGCCGGCCGAATCTCCTTCCACCAGGTAGATTTCGCAATGCTCCGGATCGTTGATGGAGCAATCGGCGAGTTTTCCTGGAAGTCCGCCGGTGATGAGCGCGCCTTTGCGCTGAACCAGTTGACGGGCTTTGCGAGCCGCTTCGCGAGCTTCCGCAGCCAAGAAGACTTTTTCCAACACGTTGCGCGCCACTTTCGGATTCTGCTCCAAAAACTCGCTCAATTTGTCGTAAACCACCACTTCCACCGCGCTCTGCACTTCCGAGTTGCCCAGTTTGGTCTTGGTCTGACCCTCGAACTGAGGCTCGGCTACTTTAATGGAGATGACGGCGGTGAGTCCTTCCCGGAAATCATCCCCCGTGATCGCGATCTTGCCCTTGATCAGATTGTTCTTCTCGGCATAGGTCTTGAGGCATCTTGTCAACGCGCGACGGAAACCAGAAACGTGCGTTCCGCCTTCATGCGTGTTGATGTTGTTGACGAACGAGTGCACATTCTCGGTATAGGTGCTGTTGTACTGCAGAGCCACGGCAACCGGAACGGCATCGGATTCGCCACTGATGAAAATCGGCGCGGGCATCATCGGCTCGCGGTTCTCATCGAGAAACCGCACGAAATCGACCACACCGCCTTCGTAATGGAAGGTGACACTCACTTCCTCTTCCTCGCGCTCATCAATCAGCTCAATTGTGATTTCAGGATTCAGAAATGCGAGTTCGCGCATCCGATCGGCGATGATTTCGAATTTGAATTCGATGGATTGTTTGAAAATGGAGTCATCCGGGAAAAAGGTGACAACGGTACCGCGCTTGTCGGTTTTGCCGGTCACAGATAGTTGTTTTACCGTTTTGCCTTCTTCGAAGCGCATTTCGTGGACTTTCCCATCGCGGTGAACTTCCACATCAAACCAGCTCGAAAGGCCGTTCACGCACGAAACACCAACGCCGTGCAAACCGCCCGATACCTTATATGTGTCTTTATCGAACTTTCCGCCCGCATGCAATTTGGTGAGTACCAATTCCACGGCAGGGATGCCTTCTGTGGGATGGATGTCGACCGGAATACCGCGACCATTATCTTCGATGCGGCACGAGCCGTCTTTTTGGAGGCGGAGGCTTACGTGATCGCAATATCCGGCCAGGGCTTCATCGATCGAGTTGTCGACAACTTCGTTGATCAGATGGTGCAAACCGCGGATTCCGGTATCCCCGATATACATCGCGGGGCGCTTCCGAACGGCTTCCAGGCCCTCAAGGACCTGTATATTACTGGCTTTATAATCTTCTGCGTTTGACTTGGTCATAGAAAAGGTGGGGTTGACTGTTGGTTCTCAGGCGTCTGTAGACAACGATAGTAGGGGATTGGGCTTCCCAAAATGCCGCGAGGCGTGCCGAGACGTGACGCAATAGGAGATATCATGCTGTAGAGCAAAATAACACATTTTGCATGAAATCATGTGCAATTGATTTTATTGATTGTTGTGGAAAACTGGTGTATATTTCGCGTCTTTCCGCAAAAGTAACCACATCACAAAATGGCACGCAGAGACGATTTAACGGGGGCCAAAGCGCTGAACGGCTGGCGTTCATCCCACGCGAACAACAAGACGAAGCATAAATTTCATCTGAATCTTCAGACGAAACGCTTTTTCATTCCAGAAGAAGACCGTTGGGTGACGCTCAAAGTCACCGCTAAAACGCTTCGTACGATCAACAAGAACGGTATTTTGGCTACGGTGCTTGATGCAGCCGCCAAAGGCACCTTGAGAAAGGACGTCTGATATGGCTAAGTCAAAAGGCAACCGCATCCAGGTCATCTTGGAGTGCACGGAGCAACCCGGCACCTCCCGCTATGTGACCACCAAAAACCGTCGGAACACCACCGGTCGTATGGAGCTCAAGAAATTCAACTCCAATCTGCGCAAGCACACGGTTCATAAGGAGATTAAATAATGGCTAAGAAGCAGACCTACGGTGAAAAAGCGCTCGCGTCGAAATTGTCGCAGCGTAAAATGGCCAAAGTGATTGTTTCGGTGAAATCCGATATCGGAACCTACAACTACCGAGAATCGATGGTGGAAGTGGATAAAGTCAGCGACTTCGTTAATAAGTTCAAGCGCTGATCGTTCCGGGTCAAACCGTCCCATTTTGTCTATAAAAAGGGTTGCGCGTGTCACGTGTAACCCTTTTTTAGTTAGTACCTTTCCCTCATGAGCACACTCTATACTACCCTTTTGGCCGAAATGACCGAGGCCATGAAAGCCCGCGACGCCGTGCGAACCACGGTGCTTCGCTCCCTGAAAACCGCGCTCACCGAAAAAGAGATCGCGTCACGTACCGATGGATCCAGAACGGAACTGTCGGATGAGGCCGTGATTCAAGTTTTGATGAAATCGGCCAAGCAGCGCAAAGACTCCATCACCCAGTTTGAAAATGCCGGTCGCACCGATCTTGCCGCCATCGAAGTGGCCGAACTTGCTGTGATTGAGTCGTATTTGCCGAAAATGATGTCCGAAGACGAGATCCGAGCCATCGCCAAAGCCGTGATCGAATCCGTTGGGGCCACCAGTGCCGCCGATATGGGCAAAGTGATGGGCGGATTGATGCC
>CAYPOI010000091.1:5019-9203 GCA_964412365.1 uncultured Chitinophagales bacterium
GGACATCACGCCATCCTCATCATCGGCGACTTCACCGGCATGATCGGCGATCCGACCGGTGCGAACAAAACGCGTCCGTCGCTCACCATCGAAGACGTGCGCAAGAACGGGGAAACCTACTTTCAGCAGGCATCCAAAATTCTTGACACGGATCCATCCAAACTCACCATCGTCCACAATTCCGAATGGCTCGGAACGATGGGTTTTGAAGAGGTCATCCGCCTCGCATCGAAATTCACGGTGGCGCGCATGATCGAGCGCGACGATTTCACCAAACGATACCAGAACAACGAGCCCATTTCCTTGCACGAATTCCTGTATCCCTTGGCGCAAGGTCAAGATTCGGTGTATCTCAAATCGGATGTTGAATTGGGCGGAAGCGACCAGAAATTCAATCTGTTGGTTGGACGTGATTTGCAACGTGCCGACGGACAAGAGCCGCAAGTCGCCCTAATGATGCCACTTTTGGTGGGTACCGATGGCGTAAACAAGATGTCGAAGAGTTATGACAATTATATCGGCATCGACGAAGCGCCGAACGACATGTATGGAAAAGTGCTTAAAATCAACGACGACCAGATCTACACATGGTTTGAACTGTTGACGGATGTGGCTACAGCTGAGCTCGCGGCCATCAAGGACCAAGCGACCAAGGATCCGAGGAATGCGAAGCACGATCTGGCGCTTACCATCACGCGCATGTATCATGGGGAAGACGCCGCGAACGCCGCGCGTGCCCATTTCGAGAAAACGATTGTGAACAAAGACATGCCGGATGAGATGCCGGAAGTGGAGGCATCCATATCCGACGACAATCGATTGGTTGCGATTTTGGTGCGTCAGGGCATGGCTCCATCCTCATCCGAAGCCCGACGGCTTATTCAACAAGGCGGCGTGAGCGTGAACGAGGAGAAGATGTCCGACCCAAATGTCGCACTGAACGTCGCTGTTGGTGAGGATATCGTAATCAAGGTCGGGAAGCGTAAGTTTGTGAGAATCCGTTTCGTTAAGTAGTCACTATGACTGTCACCTTGCTCCTATTGTTGCTCCAGTTGCCGCCCTCGATAGCGGAGCGCATCTACCCGATTTCCGGGCTTGAAACTCGAATCGCGAATCTTCCCGCGCTGCTTCAGATGCAGTACGACCAGCAATTCGGTGAGGTCAAAGCCTCGCCAGCGAAGCTCCGGACGTTCTCTGCGATGAAGAAGGCGTTCCAGGTTGATTCCCTTCGACGTGATTCAGAAACCTGGTTCAAGGGTCATATCCATCCCGAATTCGGTACGGATGTGCAACGTTGGCTCTCCGATTCGACCACGGCAACGATGATGCGGATCCTCAACGAGCCGCTGAGTCAGGAACTGGTGAATGCGATGGAGTCGCATTTCAATGACGAAAAGAATGTGCCGTCGACGGAGCGCATCCAAGTGCTGATCAAACTTGACGAACGCATGCGCACATCCGAAATCGAATCGATGGTGATCGTGAATGTGTATCTGAGTTTCGTGACGGTGATGGCCGCCTATTTGCCCGAAGAAGGACGTATTTCGGATGAGGAAGTGCCCGAAATCGCACATCTGATGCATGTGGACCTGTATGAAGCCTACCAAGGTGCGAACTTGGGTCGGTTGGCGTATCTGTTGAGGGATGTGCCGGATGAGGAGATTAACGAGTTCAGCGCCCGCTTCGCGACTCCGGCCGGAATGTGGTTCGTGGATCTCGGCAAAACCACGACCGAACATGTCTTGGAACAAATCGGCAAACGGATCGATCGGAACCTATGAAAATCAGCACCTATAATGTGAACGGCATCCGTTCAGCGACGAGCAAAGGATTGGTGGATTGGCTGATGCTCGAAAATCCGGATGTGGTGTGTCTGCAGGAAATCAAAGCCGAGGCGAATCAGTTTCCAGAAGCCTTGTTCCAACTTGGATACGAGTTTTTCATCCATCCCGCACAGGTCAAAAAAGGCTATTCAGGCGTCGCCATTCTGACGAAGATCATGCCATTGAAATCGACCGTGGGAATCGGAGTGGATTGGGTGGATGCGGAAGGTCGCGTGCTCACTGTTGAGTTCGAAAACTTACGGGTGGTGTCGGTCTATGCGCCGAGCGGAACCTCGGGCGAAGTTCGTCAAGCCGTGAAGTACCAATTTTTGGATGTGTTCCTCGACTGGATGAACCGCCTCACATCCGACGGCAAACCGACCGTGTTTTGCGGCGACATCAATATCGCTCACAAAGAAATCGACATCCATAACCCGGTGTCAAACAAAAACTCATCCGGTTTCTTGCCTGAAGAACGCGCATGGTTCACAAAGATGCTGGAAGCGGGGTATGAGGATGTGTTTCGTGAACTGCGTCCGGGTGAAAAAGACCTGTATTCGTGGTGGACGGTCCGCGCCAACGCCAAAGCCAACAACAAGGGTTGGCGGATCGATTATCAGATTGGAACGAGAGGACTTTCGGCTGTCGCCAAAGAGGCTTCGATTGGTGCCTCGTGGAATCTCAGTGACCATGCTCCGGTTAGTGTGACGTATAACGTATAACGTGTGACGAGGGACGAGGGACGAAAACTTATTACATTCGCGAATGCGAAGTTTAATTTCCCATTTACACGAGTTGTCTGAACAAGCGAGTCGAATCGATCATCCGCAACAAAAGAAGATAGTCGTTGAGCTAAATGAATGCGTCCGACGCGAAAGTATGCTCCGCATTTTAGACTACCGAGGAAAAGTCCAGTTGGATTTGGACCTGGATACGATGCGAGAACGTGGACCCACCATAGACAGCAATGTAGACCTTGTCTGATATACTTCGTATATTAGTTGTTTAAACAACTAATGATCGGGAGACGATTGCATGGAACTCGGAATCTATACCTTTGTCGACAATACCCCGGATGTGACCACAGGTGTCGCATTGCCACCCGCGAAACGCTTATCCAATCTGATGGAAGAAATCCGCTTGGCGGATGAGGTCGGATTGGATGTGTTTGGCATCGGCGAACATCACCGCGAGGAATACATCGCATCGGCGCCAGCCGTGATCATGGCTGCGGCCGCAGTGCAGACCAAGCGCATTCGCCTTACAAGCGCGGTTACGGTTCTGAGTTCTGATGACCCTGTGCGTGTGTTTCAGCAATTCGCGACAGTGGATTTGCTGTCCGGCGGACGTGCGGAAATCATGGTCGGACGTGGCTCCTTCATCGAATCGTTTCCATTGTTCGGCTACGATCTGAATCAATACGACAAGCTGTTTTCTGAAAAGTTGGACCTCTTGCTTCGCTTGAGGACGGAAAATCCGGTGACCTGGAAGGGAAGCACCCGTGCGCCGATGGATGCCCTTGCGATCTATCCGCAGCCGGTGCAAAAACCAATACCGTTATGGGTCGCTGTGGGTGGCACGCCCCAATCCGCCTATCGGACCGGATCTTTAGGTCTGCCCATGGCCTTGGCCATCATCGGAGGAGAGCCCGCGCGGTTTCGTCCGATGGCGGACCTGCATCGTCGTGGGGCCAGTGAAGCCGGACATCCCGAACCCATGATGAGCATCAATTCGCACGGCATCATCGCCGACAAATCGCAGGATGCGAGCCACATTGCGTTCGGTCCGTATTCGCAAGTGATGAACAAAATCGGACGTGAACGGGGCTGGCCGCCGATGTCGCGCGAGCAATTCGAAGCCACAAGGGCGTTGACGGGAGCGAATTTCGTGGGGAGTCCGCAAGAGGTGATCGACAAAATCCTGTATCAGCACGAGATTTTCGGTCACGGTCGGTTCTTGATGCAGATGAGTGTCGGAAGCATGCCTCATAAGGAAGTGATGCGGAGCATCGAACTGTTCGGAACGGTGGTGGCGCCGGAGGTGAGGAAGAATTTGAACAGGGAGGATGGGGGGATGGGAGTAGATAATATTAAAGGAACGACTCCAATAGCACGCACGTTTACGATTTCATGAGCACAGCTAAGATTTTGATCCTTCCTGCGTCGTTGCGGCGCGCGTCCTTGAACCGGAAACTGGCCGAATTGGCCTCATCCATCCTCACATCACAAGGTCATACCGTCGATCTGGCGGATATGGCCGATTTCGATACCCCATCCTATAATGGAGATGTGGAAACCTCAGATGGGATTCCGGCGGGTGCGAAGGAATTGAAAAAGCGGATGTTGGAAAACGATGCGTTTA
>CAYPOI010000092.1:0-8991 GCA_964412365.1 uncultured Chitinophagales bacterium
ATCCTCTACTATCCGGACAATTATGAAACAGGTCGACGCTACCCATTGATGTTGGCGATCCATGGCGGACCGTCGGAAGCGGACATCGACGAATGGTATCAAAACTGGGGCTACTACCCGAAACTGCTCACCCAGCGCGGGTCGTTTGTATTGCTGCCGAATTATCATGGCTCGTCGAACCATGGATACGACTTCAATCAGTCGATCAAAGACGGTAAGTACTACGATCTGCCTGTGGAAGACATGGTCACCGCGGTTCATCATCTGCGCGATGAAGGAAAGGTGGACATGGATTCACTCGGTGTGATGGGATGGTCGAATGGCGCGATCATCGGCATCGAGCTGACGGTGCGGTATCCACAGATGTTCAAGGTTCTTGGATCGGGGGCTGGAGATGTGAATTGGACATCCGATTACGGCACCTGTGAATTCGGTGTGCGGTTCAATAACAGCTATTTCGGGGATGGGGCCCCTTGGAACGATGTGGACGGAAAGACCTACAATCAACGATATATCGACATGTCGCCCTTGTTTGAGCTGGATAAGGTCATCACACCGACCATCATTTTCTTCGGAAGCGAGGACCGCGCCGTCCCCCGCGACCAAGGCTGGGAGCATTACCGAGCGCTTCAACAGATCGGAAAAGCACCCGTAAAATTCTTATGGTTTCCGGGAATGGAGCACAGCCTGACGCGCCTCTCCTATCAGAAACGAAAGATCGAAGAAGAATTGGCCTGGTTCGACCGCTACTTTTTCGGAACCTACGAGGCGAAGAACCTGAGCTACAAAGACGAAAGTCCGTTGGGGGATGCGTTTGTGCTGGGCTCAGCCAAACGAGTGGGCGGATTGTATGGCGAGATGGTGGACGACACATTTGTGCCGGAAACCGTGCCTACGGGAACAGGGATTTCGGTGGGGCGTTTTGAAGTGACCCATGCGCAGTTCAAGGCGTTTCGTGCCGAGCATCTGGTTGAACCCGGACTCGAAAACCATCCCGTCACCGGCATTTCCTTGGATGATGCGAGCGATTATGCGGCTTGGTTGAGTGTGAAGAGAGGACGTCAGTACCGCCTCCCGAATCCGGAAGAAGCCAACGCTTGGAATGAGATCGCGGTGGATGCGGGTCCGGATGAGCTAACGCTGAACTTTCTCGCCGGCTATGAGTTGGGGGTTCATGACGTCGTGAATCTTCGGGCAAAAGTGATGGAATTACCGATAGATCGGCTAGTTCGCGGCGTTGGTGCATTCCCGCCTGTGAAAATCGGAGATGCGCAGGTGTATGATCTTGGCGGGAATGTCTCGGAACTCTATGACAACAATGGAGCCGTCGGACTGTACGGCTACTCCGCGATCGATTTTGTGGATGCGACCGATCCCGAGGCTCGGATGGAGTTCTGGCCGGTGATCGGGTTTCGGGTGGTGCTGTCCGCAAGTTACCCTTAACAACACCGTTATGTGGCGATTCTGTGCAATTTGAAGTTCCAGATTCCGTAACGATTTCGGATCGTAAGTTATTTATAAACTATGAACTACGTTGATTTGATAGGACAATAAGTTATACTGTCCGCAAGTTAACATATACGACTAACAACTACCGACTTACAACGAACTCCTCGACAGGCACCCCACTCACCAAATGCTCCTGAATGATGCGTTCCAAGACCTCCGGTGTGCAGCCCCGGTACCAGACGCCTTCGGGGTAAACCACAGCGATAGGTCCGCCCATGCAGATGCGAAGGCACCCCACTTTGGAGCGTGCGATGCCTCCCTTCTCCGATAATCCCAACTCAGACAGCCGGTTTTTCAGATAGTCCCAACTGATCATGCTATCCTGACCATTGCAGCATTTCTTGCCCGATTCGTCAGTGCATAAAAAGATATGACGGCGGATGTCGGGTATGCCGACTTTCACCATCTTCGCCTGGATTTCCGCTTCGATCGACATCAATCCATCAACTCCTTCACCAACGCGTCGGCTTTGTACACATGCCTTAGCGCGGCGAGCATCCCTCTCACATCCACACTCACGCAACGTGCGCGATCGGTGTCGAAGATGAAATCGTTGGAGCCCATGCCCTCGATGTTGCTGTCGAACGCGAGTCCGACAACTTCCAAATTGCGGTTCAAGACCGGTGAGCCCGAATTCCCTCCGATGATGTCGTTCGTGGAGACAAAGTTCAATGGCGTAGCCAAATCCAGTGCCACAGGCGGTTTTTGCCAACGGGCAGGTAAAGTCCATGGAAATACGCCTTTATGCGATGCGGCGCGATCATACATTCCATAAAACGTGGTGTTCACCGGCGCGGTGGTACCGTTGTACTCATAACCTTTGACGATTCCATCCGAAATGCGAAGCGAGAACGTGGCATCCGGCGGCCGCGTTGTCTTATAAACCGCATACCACGCTTCACCCAATTGGGTCTGGATGGCATCTTCTTGCTCAGTCAACTCACCATAAGCGTCTTGATTCTGTAATACATCCATCAAAAACACCTTAGCGATCTTATAGGCAGGATCCGTTTCCAACCCCTCGAACGACCCCGTTGTGATGCGCAAATTGAACGCGTCCATATCCGCGAACAACGACGTTTCAAGAATGGATGAGGCGATTTCGGATGGGGTGGATGTTCCGAACGCGTCCACCACAAGACGGTTATCCCTTCCGAGGTTTTCGATGACCATCGACAGGCGGTCTTCGATCAACTGACGCTCATAGAATTCCGGAAGATTTTCCAAGGCCATCACTTGCTGACGCAATCCTTCCAAGTTTTCCGCCGGCGCGCCTTGCGATTTGTAGAAATCATACAAGTGTCCGAAAAACGCCCGTTGCAAACTCACTGCCACATACTTACTGCCGGGATACAAGGCCAACCAACTCACATACATGGGCGCGAGTTCGGCTTTTTGGTCTTGCACATCCTGCAATTGATCATATAAGGGCAGGTATTTTGAGCTCAGCGATTCGTCCTCTTCGATCGCGGCGATGAACGAATCCTCATTCGCTTTGCGCCGACCCAAGAATTCCGGATTGTTCAACGATTCGATCTGGCCATCAAATAATTTCTCTGTGTTCGCCAGACCGAAGATCTCATTGCGGATGTCGCGCTTGTCCGCTTCCGCCGGATCATGATCGTAATAGGCTTGCATCGACGACATCAGATTCACGAACAGACGATGCATCAGCACACCGCCTACTTGTCCGCGATACAACAATTGCGACACGGTTTGCTGACGAGTGGTGGACCCCGGATTCCCGATCAAGAACACCAATTCATCTTCTGCGGCGCCGGTGCGGCTCCAATTGAAATGATTCGATGTCGTATTGAGCGGCGATCCATCCTCATCATAGACTCGATAAAAGGTCATGTCCAAGTTGTAGCGAGGAAACGTGAAGTTGTCCGGATCTCCCCCGAAATACCCCATCTGCAATTCAGGTGCCATCACCAGGCGGACATCCCGATAGCGGCGATATACATACAGACTGTAGCGGCCGCCATTGAACAACGAAATCACCTGGATTTCATACTTCTGCTCATCCCCACCCAATTCATCCAATGTTTGGGCAATGATGGCCTCGATGTTGGCTTCACGTCGTGCCGCTTTTTCTGCTTCGGTTTCATCGACTACCGCATTGTCCACGACTTCGGCGGTCACATCGCGCAGTTCGATCAGTTGATCCACCCAAGCTTCTGGAATGGCGCGCTCATCGGATAATGTTGCTGCGACGAACCCATTGTCGAGCAGGTTTTCTCCTTCTTTCGATACGGCGCTCACACTTTCACGGGCGCAATGGTGGTTGGTCATCACCAATCCACGTGGCGAAACGAACGAGCCGGAACATCCCGGAATGCGCACAGACGACATCCGCGCTTTTTCCATCCATTCGTCGCTGGCTTCGAACCCGTACGTGCTGCTGAAATACTCATATGGAGGATATTCGAAGGTCCACATCCGCCCATTATCAAATTCTTTTGCCGGGATGGCGGTGATGGTGGATGCATCGAAACGCGACGGCGGTCGGATGGAATCAATGGCCTCGATTTCATTAAAATCGACCGATTCGAGCCGTTCGGGTTTGCTGGATGCGCAAGCGCCGATGAACAGCACGGCGGCAAAGAGGTAGAAAGACTTCATGACAAGACGGGAAAAGTGATTAGAATTCGACGTGTTGAATAATAAGGGAATCAGACGAGCGAATCCCAATCGGCACGACCCACAATCTGGTTCATGGCCACGGCCGATTCCACTCGCGCGTGATGATCGAAGGTGACATCGATGCGTCCCAAAACGATGCCACTATGACCCACTTGCGTCACCATCACACGATGACCGATGGCATTCGTCAGACGTTCGGGTGTCGGCAGGAACGTATGCGAATGTCCGCCGATGATCAGATCGATGCCGCTCGATTTTTGAGCCAATTCCACATCGTTTCTGTACCCATGATGCGTCAGCGCGATTACATAATCACAGTTTTTGCGGTATTTCAGATAATTGCCATAATAATCGGCATAACGGTTCGGATTCAGAAAGCGGATGCCTTCGTGATGGGAGGCCAACACGAGTCCGGCGAAATCCACCCCGATTCCGAAAATACCGACCTTCAATCCATCGATCTCTTTGATGATGTAGGGTTTCACGACATCCGCCATGGGCGACGTCCCGAAATCGTAATTCGCGCAGACAAACGGAAATTGGCCGTGATGATGGACCTTCATGAACCCATCCACCTTGTTATCAAACTCATGATTTCCGATGGCCATCGCATCGTAGCCCATCATCGTCATCGCCTTGAAATCGGGCTCAGCGCTATAAAAATTGAAATACGGCGTGCCCTGAAACACATCGCCCGCATCCAACAGCAAGACATTTTGCTGTGCGGAACGGACATCCTTGATGAGGGTCGCGCGACGAGCGATGCCACCCAACCCCGCGTTCGAGCCCGTTCCTGTTGGGAACGGATCGAGCCGCGCATGGGTATCGTTCGTATGAAGGATGGATAGGACACGACTACCGCGCTTCGGCGCACCGAAAAGCGATGATGCGGGAAGTAGTCCGGTTCCCAACGTGACCAAACCCAGTTGACGAAGAAAATTCTTGCGGGATGTCATCGGATTCGGCCCTCCAGACGCGGGGATGGATTCGGATTGAGGATGAATTGGCGGATGAAGATGTCGCGCATGTTCAAGGGATAATCCACCCGCTCGAGCGGTTTCCATAAGGTGGGGAAATCACCGCCGCCATCGGCCAGATAATTGTGTGTGGCCACCCAATAGACGGAATCGGGAATCACAGGCACATTTCCGATTAACACATCCAACGCTTTTCCATCTTCGATGCGAAACCGGATGCCACTCACCGGCTCGCCTCCGAACGCAGCGATTTCATTGGCCAATGTGAGCAACTGAGCACCGTTGAACCTCATCACCACAAGCGCATTGTCGAACGGCATCAATTCATACACTCGTCCAACCGTGATCGGACCTTCACTGAGTTGAACACGCAATCCGCCATTGTTGATGATGGCCATGTGGATGACATGTCCGCGCACGGAAACCGCAGCGTTGCGAACCATATCGGCGGTCAGATTTCCTAATGTGCCTTCTGGCTTCGCCTTGGTGATTTCATACGGCGCTTGGGCGATCACCATACCCATGCTTACGACCAATCGGCTCGAATAGGGATGTAACAAGGCCAGAATGTCGGGGTCGGAAATGACCGTCGAATCGATTCGGACATTGCGTTCCGTTTCATTCGTGACGACGGGATAGGTGGTGGTAGCGGTGGAGGCACATCCTTGCGCGACCAAAAGTCCGACGAGAAGCCAGTGGTTAATTCGCATCCTGTGCGCGCTGTCGGATCAAATCTTGGAATGTGAGAACACGATAACCAGCAGGAATGTCCAAATTCAATGTGGAGGCGGCTGCTTTTTTGATTTCGGTGAATTCAATCACTTCAAAGGTGGATCCGTTATGGATGGTTTCGACCCGAAGCGGTGTTTGTCCGTCTCGGAATACGTCTTGAATCGGCAAGATACCGGATATGCCTGCATCCGCAACCCAAGGTTCGGCCAACATTCCCCAGAATATCCGGAAGCGGTCGCTGATCCACAGTTTTGCGCCCCGCGCTTCATCTTCCACCCGCGCCGTCCAAACGATCGTTGGATATCCCAGAATCGTGCGCTTCGTTGTGGTTTCGGTCCATTCCAAATTCGGTACCGTAAAAAATCCCAGTGCGTTCGAATCATCCCGTTTGCGCGCCATGGAAAGCAAGGTGGAAATGGCTTGTACTTCCTCTTTCGACATCACGATGGCTGTGTTCTGATCGGTGAGGAACACGAAATCCTGTTTGTCGTGACGAATGATGAGGTCCGTGGCGCCGACTTCCTTCAGAATGCCGGATGGCTCCGTTCCCGCGATCGCATTCAAGCGGATGCGCTGACGCGACATCTCGACCTGCAAAATTCGTTCACCGGTTTTGCCGCCCTTGTTGTCGGGCTTGTACCGATAAATGGTGAACGCACCTTCGAAATACGTCGGAGGTTGCACAGTGAAGGTGAAGGCGAAAACGACGAGTAGGATGTGGATCATGCTTCGATAAACGCAGGTTCTGTCACTTTCCGTATCCATCCGCCTGCGATCACATCATCGCCTTCATAACAGACCAAAGCCTGACCCGGAGTGATCGCGCTTCGGCCTTCCGGAAAACGGATGACAAGCTCATCGTCCGCGGTCTGGGTCAAGAATCCTTCCGCACCGTCATCATTGTATCGGATGGCTCCGATCACCGGCATATCAGCCTCGGGGATCTTCGCATACTTTCCGAAATTGATGTTCGCGGCATAAGCCGTGGTATTGATGAGGTCTTCTTCACCGCCGATGACAATGGTATTGGTGATGGGATCGATGTCGACCACATACACGGGTTTGCCCATGGGAAGATGGAGTCCGCGACGCTGACCAATCGTGTAAAACGGATAGCCATTGTGCTTACCGACAACCTTGCCCGTTTTGTCGACGAAGTTTCCACCTGCGACTTGCTTTTCGAGTCCGGGAACACGGTCTTTCAGGAAACGGCGATAGTTGTTATCCGGCACGAAGCAGATTTCATAACTGTCTTTCTTGTTCGCCACATTCAACAAGCCGTGATCGGCGGCGAACTGACGGATTTCCGTCTTATGAAAAGAACCCAGTGGGAATCGCGTCCGGGCCAAATGATGTTGAGCCACGCCCCATAATGCATAGGATTGATCCTTGTTCGCATCCTTTCCGCGGGAAATCACAAAACGGTCGTTTTCGGGACGGATGTTGGCATAATGTCCGGTCGCGATGAATTCGCAACCCAGGCTGTCTGCGCGTTTCAGAAGAGCGGCCCATTTGATGTGGGTATTGCACAGCACGCAAGGGTTGGGTGTGCGACCTGCCATGTATTCATCCACGAAACGGTCGATCACCCAATCGCCGAATTCTTCGCGGATGTCGACAATGAAATGATTGAATCCGTGCTTGAGAGCGATCTGACGGGCATCGTTCATCGATTCGAGCGTGCAGCATCCGGTTTCCTTGTGCGATTTTCCGCCGGAGGAACTGTAATCCCAGGTTTTCATCGTGATGCCGATCACCTCGTACCCTTCCTCGGCAAGCATCACCGCCGCCACAGACGAATCGACACCGCCACTCATCGCCACCAACACACGTCCTTTTTTGCTCATGGGGGAAGATACGGACATCGGGGAAAACAAGTACTCAGGTACTCAAGGATGTGGGTACACATTGATGCATTTGGTGAAGTGTTTTGCAATTCGATTTAACTAATTGTACTTTTGTACAAGTATGAAAACGATCACAGTCGACTCATCCACTCTACTCGCAATTCTGCTCGGTGAGTCGACACGCGATGTAATCATCCAACAGTCAACTGGAGCTAATCTCATCGCACCCGCCTCAATGGATGCTGAGATTGGAAACGCCCTTTCGGCGCAGTTGAAAAGAGGGCGTTTGAGTATTGACCAAGTGAAATTGGCGATTCAGTCCTATCGAGACATTCCGATTCGGGAAATCTCTTTAAGATTGGAGGAAGCCATGGATTTATGCGGCCGGTTTTCCATTTATGCGTACGACGCCTATGTATTGGATACGGCAATGTCCAAATCCACGCCTCTACTGACGCTCGATCAACGAATGATTGACGTCGCAAAAACATTGAACATCACCGTCATCGACTTATGAAAGAATACACGTACTCCGAGGCGCGGCAGAATCTTTCAACATTGTTGGATGAGGTGGAGACCTATGGCGAAATCCGGATCCTACGGCGTGACGGACGGACATTCATCATACGTCCAGAGTGCACCAATCGTTCTCCGCTAGACGTCCCCGCTGTTCCGACCAACATCACCAAGGAAGAAATCATCTCCACCATTCGTGAGATTCGGGAGCGAGGATAAACTTATCCATGCAGCGCCTTCCCGCAATGCGGACAAACCCCCTCGACTTTTTTCTCTTTCGCTGCGCGGTTCAACTCCACGGTGATGATGCCTGTCGGCACAGCGATCACCGCATAACCGATGATCATGATGAGCGATGCCACGAATTTCCCTAATGCGGTGGCCGGAACGATGTCGCCATAACCTACCGTCGTGATGGTGATCACTGCCCAATAAATGCTCGCCGGGATGCTGCTGAAGCCGTTCGTCCCCCCTTCGATCACGTACATCACCGATCCCATCAACGTGACCAGCAACAACACAGATAGGAAAAACACGCTGATCTTATAAAAGCTGTTCCGAAGCGCGGTGGTCAATACTTGTGCTTCCGAGAAATACCGAGCCATTTTCAGCACACGGAATACCCGCATAAATCGAAGGATACGTATCACAATCATCGCCTGCGATCCGGCGATGAAAAAGCTGATGTACGTTGGCAATAGCGCCAATAAATCGATGATTCCCCAAAAAGAAAGCGTGTAGCTCCGCGGTTTGGGATGCGAGTA
>CAYPOI010000093.1:0-8884 GCA_964412365.1 uncultured Chitinophagales bacterium
AGTAACCGTCTCATCGTCTCGCCGATCACCGCTGGGCTTTCGACCACGGTGATGCCGGCTTCTTTCAGAGCGGCTTGCTTGTCCTGCGCGGTGCCCTTTCCTCCGGAAATGATGGCACCCGCATGACCCATGCGGCGTCCTGGAGGCGCTGTCACACCGGCGATGAAGGCCACAACCGGCTTTTTCACATGCGCTTTGATGTAGGCTGCCGCGTCTTCTTCAGCCGATCCGCCGATTTCACCGATCAGCACGATGGCTTCGGTCTCGGGATCATCATTCAACAAATTCACGGCGTCGGTGTGGTTCGTTCCGATCACCGGATCGCCGCCGATGCCAATGGCCGTAGTCTGACCCAATCCGGCTTTGGTCAATTGATCCACCGCTTCGTAGGTCAAGGTGCCGGAGCGGGAGATGAGGCCGATCGGTCCGCGCGAAAAGATGTGACCTGGCATGATGCCGACTTTGGCTTCACCCGGAGTGATCACACCGGGGCAATTCGGACCGATGAGCGTGGCGCCGTGGCGTTTCACTACTTCTTTGGCGATGATCATGTCCTTCACCGGAATTCCTTCCGTGATGCAGATGATGACCTTGATGCCGGCTTGAGCCGCTTCAACGATCGCATCGCCAGCGAAGGCGGGTGGTACAAAAATGATGGAGGTGTTGGCACCTTCCTTCACGACCGAATCATGGACCGTATCGAACACCGGACGATCCAGGTGAATCGATCCGCCTTTGCCCGGCGTGATGCCGCCGACCAACGGAGTTCCGTATTCGATCATCTGTGATGCATGGAAGCTGCCTTCCTTGCCTGTGAATCCTTGCACGATCAATCGTGTGTGCTTGCCAACTAGAACGCTCATAAGTACGAAGATTAGATTAAGCGACTAAGATACGGTTACAATGTTGAATGTTGAAGGTTGAATGTTGAAACGACCTACGGCCTACGGTCTACGGTCTACGTATCTTAACCCCCATGCTCAACGACCACATCAAAGACGACATCAAAGCCGCGGCCGACATCGTGGATGTGGTGGGTGGATATGTCAAATTGCGCCGTTCGGGGTCCAATTGGCAGGGGTTGTGTCCGTTTCACAATGAAAAATCGCCCAGTTTCAATGTGAATCCGTCGCTTGGCATCTACAAGTGTTTCGGATGCGGGGAGAGCGGGGATGTGTTTTCGTTTCTGATGAAAATCGATGGCCTGACCTTCCCCGAAGCCATGAAAGTGCTCGCCGATCGATACAACATCACCATTCCTGAACGCACTCAGGCCGACGATGGCATCCAATCTCAGGAAGCGATCCTCACCGAAGGCGCGTACATCGCGCTCAAGTTCGCGGGCGTGTTCTACTATAAAACGCTGATTGATGCCCCTGAAGCCGATATCGCGCGCAAGTATCTGAAAAAGCGTGGATTCACCGGCGATACCATCAAGAAATATGGGTTGGGTTATGCGCCCGACCGCTTCGATGCGTTGATTGAAGCCGCGAGAGAAAAAGGCATCTCGGAGGTTTACTTGAGTGAAGCAGGACTGGTGAAGTCGGATGAGAACGGCACCAAGATGTGGGACACGTTCCGGGGACGATTGCTGTTTCCGATTTTCAATCCGGCGGGAAAAGTCACTGGTTTCGGCGGACGCATTCTCACCGACGATAAGAAAGCCCCGAAGTACATCAATTCTCCGCAGACCCGGGTGTACAACAAAAGCGAAGCGTTGTATGGGATCCATGTGGCGAAATCGGAGATACGCAAGGCGCGGGAGATCATCCTGGTGGAAGGGTATACCGACGTGCTTCAACTCCATCAGGCCGGAATACTGAATGCCATCGCCACATCCGGTACCGCACTCACCGCCGATCAGCTCCGCCTCATGCATCGCTATGGCGATAAATTATTGATGATTTATGATGCGGATGACGCCGGTCAGAACGCCATGGATCGCGGACTTGACTTAGCCCTCGCCGAAGGACTGAATGTCCGCTTATTGCATCTTCCCGACAAAGAAGATCCCGACAGTTTTGTGAAGCAGTTCGGCGCCGATTCTTTCCGTGCGATCGTGAAAGAAGGAGCGAGGGATTTCATGCAATTTCTGTTGGATCGCGCCAAAGAAGAAGGGAAGTGGGATGAACCTCAGGTACGTCGCGCCACGATTTCCCGCATCCTGAAAAGCATTTCCCAGATCAGGGATTCCATCACGCAGCAGACCTACATCCAGAAATTGAGCGAAGTGTCGAAGATCGGAGATCGTGAGTTATTGGCCGAGCTCAAAAAAGTGGCGACGGCTGACCGTCGAGCACCGCGACAGGAGCCACCTCGTCCCGCTTATGTACCTGAATCGGTGCCACATCCATCCGAATCGGCTCAACCAGCCAGGCGCAGTGAGCCGCGCGAGACCACGCAACGGGTCCCGGAATATGAAAAGGAAATCATCCGCCTGATGATTTCCCATGGCTATCCGATGATCGAATTCGTTGGGGGGCACATCAATGCGGATCATTTCGAGCATGAGTCCATGAAAACCTTATTCGATGTGCTCATCCATCGGTATGGCGAGCATCAGCCCATTTCCATCGAAGGATTTCTACAAGATGAGGAATGGAAGGGTGTGGTGAGCGACATGGTGTGGGAACGGCATACGCCCAGCGTTCGGCATGAGGAAAAACTTGGGAAGAAGCTGACGCGTGACGGGGATGTGTTTGTGACCGCCAAAGGGGCGTTGAAGTCACTCAAACTCAGATATTTGGATCGTTTGAATGCTCGTTTTTCGAAGACCTTCGAGCAAGCGGAAGACCCGGCTCAGCGCAAAGCGAGTCACGCCTTGCTTATGGAAGTTTCGAAGGAACGGCTGAGGATTGAAAAAACCCCAGCCGATCACCTGTTCTGAATTATTGCTTCGAATACCCTTCTGACTTGAGGCGGTTTTCCACCCAGCGGTTGCCTTGAAATCCGATCGTGAGCCAGGCATAAAGCAGAAGTCCCAATAGGATCGTGTTGAGCATGGTGCCGCCAAGCACGACTCCTGTGCTGAGTTGGAACCATTCCAGGCTGATACCATTGATGGTGAACAATATGGTGGCATTGAGGGTGAGGGTGATGAATAGATACAAGCCGGCGAGGTCCCAAACACGTTTGTAGGCCAACCAGATGAATCCTAGTCCGACCGTTTGTAGTGCGAAAGGAACGTATGCGACTCCGGATGGGATGGTTAGTGTGCCTTTTTCGGAATGCGTGAAGGTATTGACTGCGCTCATAGGTGTAGTTATAAGTATTAGGTTTAGATGCAAGACGTCGATAATTAATGATTTATCCCATTGAGATGCAACTCCGGAAACATCGTGGTAAATCGCTATACTTCGGGTCGAATGTCGACATCCATGCATCAGAACACAGATTTGGATCTTGCTGTCCGCGCCGCCCAAGCCGGAGCCGCCACCATCGCGACCATCCTCAAGGATGGAGGTTCATTGGATATCCGTCATAAAGGCCGTCATGATCTTGTGACCCGCGCCGACACCGCATCCGAAGAAGCCATTATCTCCGTCATCCAATCCGCCTTTCCCGATGATGAAATCTTAGGAGAAGAAGGAGTCGCATCATCAGAACACGTCCTTCGTCCCACGTCCCACGTCAATCGCACCTGGATCATCGACCCCATCGACGGAACCACGAATTTCGCGCATGGATTGCCCTTTTATGGCATCTCCATCGCGTTATGGGAGCGCAATCAACCGGTCGCCGCCGTGGTGCATGCGCCGGCCTTGGGCGAAACCTTCACCGCATCAGCCGGTGGTGGTGCTTTTCTGAATGGTCGACCTATCCGGGTATCCGGCATCACCGATCCGGAAATGTCTTTGCTGGGCACAGGATTTCCATACCGGGATCTGGACTTGCTGGATGATTACATGCGAATTTTCCGCCGACTCATGCGCGAAACCCAAGGCGTCCGCCGACCCGGAAGCGCGAGTTTGGATCTGTGTTATGTGGCCGCAGGTCGATATGACGGATTCTATGAGTACGGATTGGCTCCTTGGGATGTGGCCGCTGGCGGACTGATCGTCAAAGAAGCGGGCGGTGTGGTCACTGATTGGACATCCGGCGACAATTGGCTTCATGGAAAACGCATCATTGCCGCAAATTCCGCAATTCACGAGTATCTTAGCAAATGCATCATAGAAGACGTCCATCCCGATCGATTGGAACAACCGCGTCATTCATCGTCCTGATTTTTTTGGCGGTTGCCTGTTCCAAACCACAACCGACATTTGAAAAAATTGGCGTTTTGGAGGGATTTTACGGCAAACCGTGGACCCATCAAGCCCGCCTCGACATGATCCGATTCATGGGCGATGCCGGCTTCACCCATTACATTTACGCTCCGAAAGACGACCCCTATCACCGGTCACGTTGGCGCGATCCCTATCCGCAATCCAAGCTCCGCGAATTCCGGCAATTGTCGCAAGTCGCGGATTCGGCCGGCATCACACTCGTGTTCGCCATCAGTCCGGGGTTGAACATCGTCTACAGCGATTCAATGGATGTGTCTGTGTTGCGCGAGAAGATGCATACGATGACCCAACACGGATTCAAGGAAATGGCCCTGTTTCTCGATGATGTGCCCGAGCATTTGCAGCATGAGGCCGACATCAACCGGTTCAAGAGCCTTGCCGAAGCCCATATCCATCTGGTCGAATCGATTCGGGAAGGATTGGAGCTGATGGTGTGTCCCACCACCTACACCAGCGCTTGGGGCGATCAGGATTACATCTCAACCTTGAGTCGTGGCATCGGAGAAGATATTCCAATGTTCTGGACGGGACGGGATGTGGCTCCATCCACCATCACATTGGCGGAAACACGCCTGCAACGCCTCCGCCTGAAAGGACAATTGTACCTATGGGATAATTTCCCGGTCAATGATTTCGAAACGTGGCGACCCTTGGTCGGTCCGCTGAAAGGCCGGGCACCGGAACTGGCGAAAATGGTGAGCGGCTATTTCGCCAATCCGATGGAATCGGTGTACTTGAGCATGATTCCGCTGCACACGGTGGCGCAATATGCGCGTGATCCGTTATCCTATGATCCCAAAAAAGCATTGAATAAAGCGATCGATGCCGTTTTCAAAAGCAGTTATGCCGATTCGATCCGTCCGTTCATCCAATTGTATTCGGCGGCAGGATGGGAGGATCAGTTGTTTACGGGCATCTATACGCCAGGCGTTGCGATCGATACGTTCGCGGTAGACAGCACATTGGCCTCATTTACCTTGAATCCGGATTCCCTCAGTGGGTGGGAGCGAGCCTTTGTGAGGGATTTCATCCCCTACATCGACAAAACCAGCTCCGATTGGCTGCTCATGAAAAAAACCGTGAAGCCGAATGCGATCATTCGTTCAGGTGATGAGATTCGATTCCGGCAAGGGTATTGGATTCTGAGAGACGCAACCGATTCACTCTCGTTCACCCTGAAATTGACCGGCCGAACCACGGCAAATGAATGGATCGTGGTCGTAACGGAATCATCAGAGCCCCGCCGACATTGGCTCACACCGAAGGACCAGATATATAAAGTCGATTTGAAGAACGGAACCGTGGAGTCGGGGCATCTTCTGCTGACCGAATTCTCGCAACGAGGCATCTCCGACATCCGCCTGAATCGAATCACATCGTTTTTCAACACGTTCTGGGTAGCGGATACAGCCATGAGTGCCACGTATTCGAATGGCGTGTTGATGGTGCCCCGTCCTCAATCCGATTCGTTCCGGGTGAATATCTCCGTTCCAGGCGTGTATCAAGCCGCCGAACCCGCGATGCTGGGAAATCCGTGGACATTCCCAATTTTCGAGCCTTGAAGAAATGTTGAAGTTTGAATGTTGAATGAAAAGATGAAGAGTTTATCCTCCTGTTATTTATGAACAAGCGCCTGATTTCATTAGATACCTTTCGTGGGATCACCATCGTCGGGATGATCCTGGTCAACAATCCTGGAACCTGGGGATCGATGTACGGTCCGCTGAAACATGCGCCATGGCATGGTTGGACGCCTACCGACCTCATCTTTCCGTTCTTCCTGTTCATCGTCGGCGTGGCGATCGCCTACGCGTTCAGCTCGGCCGTAGCGAATGGCGTGGACCGCGGACCATTGGTTTGGAAGTCGACCAAACGCGCGCTGACCTTGTTCGGATTGGGGCTATTCATGGCCGCATACCCCATCATCCAATGGGATCCGGAATGGGCGTTGATTCGCCCCGGAATCTTTAATCTGCGCATCATGGGCGTGCTGCAACGCATCGCCATCTGTTATTTCGTCGTGACCTTGCTGTTCTTGTACACCAAGCCGAAAACCCAGATGATCTGGATGTGGGCCTTGATGATCGGTTATTGGGTCGCCATGGCTATCTATGGCAATTTGGACGATAAGATCGACAACCTCGCGGCGATCATCGATCGGGCGGTGTTGGGAACCCACTTATGGGCGGGCGCCGGACGTCAATGGGATCCGGAAGGTCTCTTCAGCACCCTTCCGGCCATATCCACCACCCTGATGGGAGTCTGGGCGGCGCGGATATTGCGGCAAGACGCCACGGAAGAGCGGAAAACCGCAGAACTGATGGTAACAGGCTTCATCCTACTGACCATAGGGTATGCTTGGAGTTGGGCGTTCCCCATCAACAAAGCCCTATGGACGAGCTCATATGCCGCGTTCACCGGCGGACAAGCCATGCTCGCGCTCGGTTTATGCTATTGGTTGATCGATGTGAAAGGCAAGTCCGGATGGACGAAGCCTTTTGTGGTCTATGGCGTGAATGCCATCACAGTGTTTTTCATGAGCGGAATTATCGCCAAGACGTTCGGGTTCATTAAGATCGGCGACATCAGCCTTCAGCGTTGGATTTTCGTGAACGGGTTTGATTCGTGGCTCCCAACGATCGATGCATCACTGGCATATAGTGTGGTATGGGTGTTCTGTTGGTACCTGATCCTCAACTGGATGTACAAGAGAAATATAATTTTAAAGGTTTAATCGATGTTATCAGCAAAAATCGGGTCGCTTTTTACCTTGGGTCTTATTGTTGCCGCTCCGGTAATTGGGCAGGTGGCGTATTCCTCTCAAATCCAACCCATTTTCAACGCGAGATGCACCAGTTGCCATGGTGGATTATCGGGTGTGAATCTTGGGTCGTATTCAGCGACGGTAGCAAGCGTTGGGACTCAGTACAACAAGAAAATCGTGACTCCAGGAAACGCGGAGGCGAGTCCGCTCTACGACAAACTGCTTCCCACGCCTCAGTTCGGAAGCCAAATGCCCCAAGGCGGTTCGCTCACATCGCAACAGATTCAGCTGATCCGAACATGGATCAACGAAGGAGCGACAGAAACACCATCCAGCTTGGAAGATGAGGAACGTCCGGTTACTATGAGATTGGATCAGAATTTTCCGAATCCGTTCAATCCAAGTACGATTGTCGGTTTTCAGTTGTCTGCTACCGGTCAGACCAGCATTAAGGTGTATGACCTAGTGGGTCGAGAAGTCGCGGTACTCGTTGATGGGTTGATGCCGGCAGGAGAGCATACGGTGACGTTCAACGCCACCGCATTGCCCAGCGGAATCTATTTCTATATCCTGCAATCAGGCACTCAGCGAATGTCTCGCAAGATGCTATTGATGAAATGAAGCCTGACTCATCGAAATAAGTTGAAATCCCCTGGTATCGGTCCTCCAACATATAAGAAGGGCTCGCCAAATTCGACTCCGATCATGTGGCCATAGTGCCTTGAACGTCCTTCGATGAACTGATAAAATCGTTCGGAGGAGATGTGGGTCTGGGGCCCATCATCCTTTTTTGCCAAAAATTGGCTTTTGAAGGCTTGGATGGATTTCCGCTTGATGTCAATCGTTTCGGTGATGTCGACCACGATACTCGGCTCAAACACCGCACGATCCTGCATGTAATGAAACACGTGCTTCGGTCTCCAAGGCTCTTGACCCGTTTCCAATTTGGCGAGTCCGCCAAAGAACAAGGCATCCAATGTGAGGCGAGCGGCGTTACCATGATCCGGATGCCTGTCGTCGGGCGCATTGATGAGGCAAATTCGTGGTCTGAATTCCCTAACTACGCGAATAATGGCCTCGCGATGCTCGGGAGTGTTGGTCAGGCCGTTATCCGGCAATCCCGCGTTCCCACGCCACGTCAGTCCCAATACGTCGCCCGCGGCCCGGGCTTCGGCCATCCGGGTTTCGGGTGTGCCACGGGTTCCCATTTCACCACGAGTGAGGTCGAAGATGCCGGTTTTAAGTCCCTTCTGCGCCAGCAAGGCAAGGGTGCCGCCTGCGCATAATTCCACGTCGTCGGGATGCGCGGCGATTGCCAATACATCAAGATGTGCCATGCTTCTCTTTGAGTTCATATCCTAACAACCGGGTAAGGCGACGCAAGCGATGTGCGTTCACACCAATATCGTAACGTCCTTGCCGACTCTTGCTCCACAAATGCAACACACAGCCACCATCGGGCTTGGGCTCGGTAACGAATCGCACATCATCCCGATACCCGAAAATCGGGATCCGAAATACAGCATCACCACTCATCGCATCCGCTTTGGTGATGTTGCCCTTCATGTCACGGATCACATCCACCACTAATTGTGCGGCTTCGTGCGCTCCAACGGTCAAATCGACACTCATCCTGGCGCAATTCCATTGCGATTCACATTCCGGTAAGGGATTTGTTGAAACCACAGTTACATCCTCCTTTGCACAGCTTAGTGAAAGAACCAACAAGAGACAAGCACGGAAAGTAGAGCTGGGATTCATTTAGAATTTTAAATTTAAAATTTTAAATGTTGTGGCTTAAGCCAAGCAAAGATAATGCAGCACGTGAATC
>CAYPOI010000094.1:0-5880 GCA_964412365.1 uncultured Chitinophagales bacterium
CAAGTCCGAATTCACGGTGGGATGGTGACTCAGCACCGGTTTCGTGTTTTCCGGAAGCCCCATGTCTTTATAGGATCCTTGCATGATCTTCAACAGCAGGGTGAGCGACCACTGACGCAATCGACGTGGCAACCACCTGGATCGCGTGGCAAGAACATCCGCCGGTGTTCCGAACAGATATTTCGGCGTGAACCATTGCGGCGAGCGCAGGCTCATGTGCACGCTTTCGGCCACGCGGGCGGCTTCCACGGCCACATCCGCCGCTGAATTTCCGGCTCCGATCACCAACACCCGCTTTCCGCGCCAGCTGTCATCCACCCTCTTGAAATCATGCGAATGCATGTACGTGCCGGTATAATTTCCGGAAATGGACGGATGCGAGGGATTCCAATGATGTCCGTTCGCCACCATCAGATGGGAGAATTCGGATGTCGATGCGTTTCCATCCGCATCCCTGACGGTCACCATCCAATGGCCGGCTTCATTCAAGTGAGCGTTTGTGACGGTGTGATGGAATTGGATGTCGTTCAACACCCCGAAATGCCGGGCATACTCCTCGAAATAGGCTTGAACGAGTCGATGGTTCGGGTAATCGGGGTAGTGATCGGGCATCGGGAAATCCTCATACGACGACAGCGTCTTCGAACTGATGATGTGCGTGTTTTCGTAGACGCTGGAATGTCCGGTCGCATCGTTGAAGACCCAATTTCCGCCCACTTTCCCGCTCTTTTCATAGAGGATATAGGGGATGCCGGCTTCTTTGGCGTTTTTCGCGGCGGTGATGCCGGATGGGCCGGCGCCGATGATGCAGAGCATGGGGAACGGTTTTTTATGGAGCGAAGCGCGAGGTGCGATGCGCGAGGCAAGATGGACCTAAAATAGCCACTGGAATTGAAATAGAAACCATGTTCAAGCACCTCTTGCTTCGCACCTCGCACTTCGCACATCGCACATCGTACATCGCACATCGCACCTCGCACCTCGCACTTCGCACATCACACTTCGATCCATTTGAAAAACTCGAAGTATCTAGATAGGTTGAATGATGAAATCCATCTCATTACTACTGGCCACAACCTACATGCTCGTGATGAACGGGTTGGCGAACGGCCTGCCGTTGAACGGAAAAACCACAGGAGAACTATCGGAGCAATATCCGAACTGGTTCGTTCCGGCCGGCATCACCTTTTCGATCTGGGGCGTGCTCTATCTATTGATGCTTGGTTATGTGGGTATGCGAATATACAAACGGCGCGAGGAATCGGACGGTATCGAATCGTTGTACATGATCACCGCGGTGCTCAATGGCACGTGGATCATCGCCTGGCATTATGAATGGATGTTCGCGAGTCTGTTGGTAATGGGAGGATTGCTCGGGACCTTGGTCGACATCGCCCATCGCATCCACAACTGGCATGATCAGGCCCATTGGCTCACGAAACTCACATTCGGTGCCTATTTGGGATGGATCATCGTGGCCACCGGCGCGAATGTGACGGCTGCTTTTGTGGATTGGGGCTGGGGCGGATTGGGTATCTCTGGCCCCATATGGGCCGCCATCCTCATCGCCCTGGCATCCCTCATCGCCATCGCAACCAAACGTACATTTGCAAATCCATATATACTGGCATCGGTCATTTGGGCACTCATTGGAATTCTGATCAAGCAGATCGGTGGTCCGGCAGATGTGGTCATTTTCACCGCGGCGATCTTTCTCGGAATCTTGATTCGGGAAGTGGTCCCTACTCCAACCTTAGCCAGAGAGTTATGAGCATTGCGTTGATCCATACGTTCTATGATGCCTTCGGCAAAGGCGATGCCGATGCCATGGCAGAGTGCTACCATACCGACATCCGATTTCAAGATCCGATCTTCGGTGTTTTGGAAGGCGATGACGTGATGACGATGTGGCGGATGCTGATCAAACGCAGCAAAGGAAAGCTGTCGATCAAAATCGATACGGTGATCTCAAACGACGGAAAAGGCTCCTGCAACTGGACGGCAACGTATGTGTTCAGCAAGACGGGACGTAACGTGGTGAATCGCATCCATGCCGATTTCGAATTCAAAGACGGCAAGATCTGGCGGCATGTCGACCACTTCAGCGTGTGGCGATGGTCGAGGCAGGCGCTCGGGCTACCAGGTCTGCTGCTCGGCTGGACGCCTTGGCTACATAGGAAATTACAGGTCGAGGCGAGGAAGGGGATGGATGCTGTCCGCAAGTCTACATAAGTAAATAACCAATTCGAACCCCTTTTTGACTCATTTCTTGCGAATTTTATAACAACGTGTAGTCAAAAGCCAAAAACAGAGGAATTTCGTGCTTTTTTTCACTCTTGATTTCACCACGCAATAATGAAAACGCATTTTTCATTCCTAAATAAATCTGTGGAATCTGTGCAGTTTTCGAGAGGCACTATGCATTGAACGATGTTTAGAGAAGCCCAGGATACGTTTTCCTGTCAAAAGTAGAACTTGCGGACAGCATACCTCCACTCCTATCCAACTCCCACCATCTCCACATACGCCTTCTCCACCGCCTCGCTCGTTTCGGCATCGATCACCTGTGCGATCGCCTTCACCGCGTCCGAGGCATTGCTCGGCGCGTAGGCTTTCCCGGCGATCTTGAGCGCGGTGATGTCGCCCGAACTGTCGCCGATGTACGCGATTTCGTGCAACGGTATTCCGGTGAACTCCGATATCCAGCGCAGCCCGTTTCCTTTGTTACACACCTTGAGGATCACATTCACCGAAATGTCGGTCCGATGCACTTCAAACAGATCATCTTCGCAGATCACCCGCTCCCGACAAATATCCACGATCTGTCCGATGATCTTCTGATCCTGATTCACAAACCCGATGTCGGTGTGCTTGGCGAATTCCAACATGCTGCTCGGGAAACGGGTCGCAATGAGTTGCGCCGCCCACTCCCGAATCCTGACCACTCGCCGCATCATGTCCGCCGTCACCGCCGGATTCCAATGCACCTGGGTCGTCTGCGGATCGAACATCCCCCCTCCCGATTCAAAAATCACGGGCTGATCGATGTCCAGCATCTGTGCCATGCATTCGGCATACGGCTGCGGCCGACCCGTCAAAATCGCCAGTTTCGGAATGCCAGAATCGGTTTTGGCTTGGATGTTTCTCGCACGGATGGCCGAAAACGAGTCCCAATGAGGTGTGCGGAACGGATGCGTGAGGCACCCGTCGATATCCAGCACGAACAGTCGGATCATGATTGAGGTTTGAAGGAGGGTAAGATGAGATACAACACGAGGCAGAACAATCCGAAGGCCAGCGGCCACTGATACCGATTCTCGTAATCGGCGAATTCCTGCGTGGCGAATTCCTGCTTGTCGAGGCTTTCGATGCGGGATAGGAACGGATCAAGTCCGTCCGCCGGACGCAATATCTCGTAGTATGCGCCATTCCCGGCATCGGCCAATTCTTGCAATTTCGTGCGCTGAAGCGAGGTCGTCACCACATTCCCGGCCGAATCACGCTTGTATTCGAGCAGTCGCCCATTCTGAGGATCATATATGGGGATGGCGGCTCCGGCCGTGGTTCCGATCCCGACCGTGAACACACCCACATTCCGATCGACCAACACCTTCACCGCTTCGGAAATATCATTGCCATGATCTTCCCCATCCGACACCACCAATAGGACCCGCGCCGCATTGGACGGAGCGCTTTCGGATGCGGACTGAAACGCTTCCTGTGCCGTGCGCATCGCCGCGCTGAAATCCGTGGATGACGATGGCATCAGATCCGTATTCACGATGTTCAAAAACATCTTGAATGCGGAATAATCGTTGGTCAGTGGGACTTGCAGGATGGATTCACCGGTAAACACGATCAGCCCCACACGGTCGCCTTTGAGTCGGTCGACGAGCCGAACCAATTCGAATTTCGCTTTCTCCAACCGATTCGGACGCACATCCTCGGCTTTCATGCTCAACGACACATCCAGCGCCACCAGGATATCGATGCCTTGACGCTTCACTTCGCGCACTTCGGTGCCCACTTTGGGTCCGGCCAGCGCGATGACCAGGAAAAATATCCCGCCATACAGGGCAATCCCTTTGGCACGGTGCATCCCCTCCCAACGCGGCGTCACCAGCTTCGAAAACACCTCATCCGAAAAATAGGCCTTCCGTTCGCGGCGAGTGCGGCGTTTCCATGCCCACGTCGTTACTGCCAAGATTGGCATCAACAACAAAAGCCACAAGTAAATAGCGTTTTCCCAAACCATAGAATAGGGCCGAAAGATACCGAAAACCTCGTATTTTTGGAGCCTATGAGCGCGTTATCCGTCTACAATACCCTATCCCGGAAAAAGGAGCGATTCGAGCCGATTGTCGATGGTTTCGTCGGGATGTATGTGTGCGGACCCACCGTCTACGGCCCACCTCATCTGGGTCATGCCAAAAGCTATGTCGCGTTTGATGTGATTCAGCGCTATCTGCGCCATCTGGGCTACTCGGTTCGTTATGTTCAGAACATCACGGATGTGGGACATCTGACCGATGATGCCGACGCCGGCGAAGATAAGCTCATCAAGCAATCGCGCTTGGAAAAGAAAGAGCCGATGGAAATCGCCGAGAATTACACCTGGCAGTTTTTCCGGGATATGGACGCTCTGAATGTGAAGCGCCCTGATATTTCGCCTCGAGCCACCGGTCATATTCCTGAGCAGATCGCCATGATCCGCGAGCTGATTGAAAAAGGTCATGCCTATGAGGTGGATGGGAACGTGTATTTCGATGTGTCCAGCGATCCCGATTATGGAAAGCTGAGCGGACGGCAGTTGGATGAAGCCGAATCCGGAACCCGGGTCGAAACCGCATCCGACAAACGTCATCCGTCCGATTTCGCCTTATGGAAACGCGCGGCGGAAACTCATGTGATGAAATGGGAATCGCCTTGGGGATGGGGATTTCCCGGCTGGCATATCGAATGCTCGGCCATGAGTCATCGCTACCTCGGGAAAAGTTTTGACATCCATGGTGGCGGTTTAGAAAACCAGTTTCCACATCACGAATGCGAAATCGCGCAGAGTGAATGCGCCCATGGTCAGACTTTTGTGAAGTATTGGCTTCACAACAACATGGTGACGCTCAATGGCCAAAAGATGGGCAAATCGCTCGGAAACGCCATTTCCTTGGAACAGTTTTTCAATGGCACGCACCCATTGCTGACGAGAAAATGGAGTCCGGCCGTCATCCGCTTTTTCTTGCTGCAAAGCCATTACAGAGGTACGACCGACTTTTCAGAAAGCGCATTGGAAGCGGCCGAAGCGGGCATGAAAAGTTTTCATGAGCTGGTTACATCCATTGAAAAAACCGAAGCAAGAACCGACGGTCCCGCTTACTTCCGCTTTTTCAGCGGACTGAAACAAGATCTGGATGCCGCTTTGAATGATGATTTCAACACCGCGAAAGCGATTGCGGTCTTGTTCGACAAATTGAAAGCCTTGAAGCATTTCATACAAGAAAACGGCGCACCGGTGGAGTTGTATGAGATCAAATCCTATGTGAAATCGATCGTGGACGGTGTGTTGGGCATCTGGCCTGAGGAAGTGGGTAGTGATGTGCTTCCGAAACTCGATGCCGCCATGAATCTGATTCTCGAGATCCGTTCGAACGCACGTAAAAACAAAGATTGGCCGACATCCGACCTCATCCGCGACCAGCTCAAAGCAGCCGGCATCGTGGTTGAAGACGGACCAAGCGGCAGTACCTGGAAATTGGAATCCAAATGAACTCTTCGCACGTCGTCTGGGATGGAAATCCCGAAATGTTCACCATACCTGAATTTCAATTGCCGTTCGCATTGAGCGTTCTCGGATTGGTGATCGCCTTTTTCGGGTATCAGTTT
>CAYPOI010000094.1:5980-8860 GCA_964412365.1 uncultured Chitinophagales bacterium
GGACATTCACCGATGCCAATCTCCCCCTCAAATATGCGGATTCTCTCTTCATTTATCTGATGGTCGGAACGATACTGGGCGCCCGTCTCGGACATGTCATTTTTTATGACCTCGACTATTATTTGAGAAATCCCGAACTCATTCTGGCATTCTGGGAAGGTGGATTGGCCAGTCATGGCGCGGTGATCGGCGTGTTGACATCCGTTTGGCTGTTCAGCCGGAAGCACAAGAACATCGATTTCCTGTGGGTCGCGGATCGGATGGCGCTTCCCTTCACCTTAGGTGGATTTTTCGTGCGGTTCGGGAACTTCTTCAACTCGGAAATCCTCGGAAAGCCTTCGGATGTGCCTTGGGCCATCATTTTCGCGAAAGTGGATAATGTGGCTCGACACCCATCCATGCTGTATGAAGCGTTCTGGTATCTGGGCGCGTTCGCCTTTTTCGTGTGGGTGTACAAGAAGTACGAGACACGTCCGCCGCAAGGAGCCCTCACTGCCTTATTCCTGGTCGTTTTGTTTGTCGGTCGCTTCTTGATCGAATTCACTAAAGAAAATCAATCCGCCTTCGAAGCCGCCCTTCCCATCAATATGGGCCAAATCCTGAGCCTGATCTGTATTGTGATCGGGGCGGTTTGGTTGAGTAGGATTAATTGGAAGAGAAATTAATGTTGAAGGTTGAATGTTGAAGTTTGAATGAAAGACCCCTTCATCATTTCATCTATTCATCTATTCATCCTCTTATTTCAACATTCAAACTTCAACATTCAACATTTCTGTTTCAACATTCAAACTTCAACATTCAACATTTCAGATGCATAACCTCAAATCCCTGACTCTCGACGAACTTCTTTCCTTGTGTAAGGAGTTGGGGATTGAACGTTTCCGAGCCGAGCAGATTTTCCAATGGATGTACCGAAAAGGTGTGAGTTCGTTCGACGAGATGACGAACCTGTCTCTGGATCTTCGCAATCATCTCAAATCGGTAGCGATGCTTCATACCGCCGAAATCGCCCAGCAACAGGTTTCGAAAGACGGCACCACGAAATTCTTATACAAATTGCATGACGGGAAGCAAGTGGAAGCCGTTCTCATCCCCGAATTTTTCGATGATGGGGTGGCGGATCGGCTGACGGTCTGCGTGTCGAGCCAGGTTGGTTGCATGTTCGGATGTTCCTTCTGCGCGACCGGGAAGATGGGCTTTTTCCGGAATCTGACCCATGGCGAAATCGTGGATCAAGTGGTTCACATCAACACGATGTGCGAAGAGAAATACGGCAAGCGCATCACGAATGTGGTGTATATGGGGATGGGTGAGCCCTTGCACAATTTCGAGAACGTGATGCAATCGATCGACATCATCACACATCCCAAATCGATCGGATTGTCGCCAAAGCGGATCACGGTGTCCACGGTGGGTATCGCGAACAAGATCCGAAAGATCGCCGATGAAGGGAAAACATTCCGCTTGGCCGTTTCCTTGCATGCTCCGTCGGATGCGAAACGAGACAAGATCATGCCCATCAACGAGACATTGGATCTGGAGGCCCTGAAAGACGCCATCCGCTATTACCATGCCAAGACGAAACTGGATCTGACCTACGAATACTTGCTGTTTCAGAACTTCAACGACACACCGGAAGACGCGAAACTGCTAGGAACCATCGCTCGATGGGTGCCCAGCAAGGTCAACATCATCATGTACAACAATGTGACGGGTGTGGAGCTGAAGCGGGCCAGCGAGGAACGTCTGAACACCTTCATGCGGGATTTGATCCGGGCCGGCGCCCGTGCCACGGTGCGTCGCTCACGTGGAGATGATATTGATGCGGGATGCGGGCAACTCGCCATCCGGGAAGGGCAGCCGAGGGGCAAAAGCATATCTAAGAGTTAGAAAAAGTAGTTGGTAATTGGTAATTGGAAAGACTTTTTAATTACGCTCTGACCAATTACTAACTACTAATTACCATCAACTCCATTTAATTAATCAGATTAAAAATTCTTCCAAATCTCGGCACAAACCTCTCCATGTCGATGGAGAAGTAGATGATGGCTGGTTTGCCGATCACGTGATCTTGGGGCACAAATCCCCACATACGAGAATCTTCGCTATTGTCGCGGTTATCTCCCATCACAAAAAAGTAGTCTTGTTTGAACGTGTAGTCACGTGCCAATTCGCCGTTGATGTAGAATTCTGACCCGCGCCGTTCGACGGTATTTTCTTCGTATCGCTCGATGGCGAGGCGGTAGATCGGGTAGGTTTCCGGGTTCAAGGCGATGGTCATGCCCTCGCCGGGTATCACAAACGGATTCATATGGTCGTGATTGCCACCCATTCCGCGACGGAAGTCGAACCGTGACGCATCCGTTTCATTGATGGACTCGGGTCTCACATACAGCTCGATGTTCGCGATTTCAGGCCACGTGCGAAGTTCCGCCAATGCGCTTTCAGTCAAGCTGATGTAATAGGCGAAGGCATCGGATTGACGGATTTCTCCACCCGCTAGGGCTACTTTTGATTCGCTGATCCGCACGCGTTCACGAGGAATCACTCGGTATACCTGCTCATAGGTATCGCGCTGGACTTCGCGTTCGCCATTCACAAATACGATCTTATCACGGATTTCGAGAGTATCGCCAGCAACGGCAATAGCCCGTTTGATGTAATTCGTTTTCGCCGCCGTCACTTTCATGTCGATCGGGTAATTGAACACCACGATGTCATTGCGCTCCACGTCCTGCCAACCGGGTACACGGAACCAAGGAAGTTCGAGTCCTTGAATGTGGATGTCTGTGAACGGAATCCCGATGGTCATCGGTGTGCGGAGACCGTAATTGAGTTTCGATACGATGAGGAAATCACCTGTGAGCAAGGTTTTCTCCA
>CAYPOI010000095.1:0-8358 GCA_964412365.1 uncultured Chitinophagales bacterium
ACTAGACATCAGCTATTCACTCTATTCACATTGGTGGTTTTTGCTAATCTTGCGACTGCCAATTCCATTTACATAACCAATTTAGGCGTTACAGCCACAAATGCCGAACCTGAGTTCATCCTCAGCGGGCGAGTAACCGACGCGTTAAACGGCACCCCGATTGTCGGAGCACTCGTGACCGTTGACGGTTCGATGCAGACTCTGACCGATTCAACCGGATTCTACGGATTCACCGAACTGGCGATGGCCCCCACGCAGGTCGACTTTTCGGCTGACACCACCTTCGGATTGGCTCCGTTGCGGGTCCAGTTCGCCAGCTATCTGCGCGAAGGCGCCCACCACATCGTCGTCAGCGCGAGCGGGTTCAACGACTTCGCCTTCTCCGGGCTGATCGTCAGCGCACAAACGACCTTCGACATGTCGCTGTCTCCGGTGTTGCAGGACGCGGACATGCGCATCGTGCTCAACTGGGCCGCCGAACCCCGCGACCTAGACTCGCACCTTATCACACCGGACGCGTTCCACGTGTACTACAGCTCGCCGGGAAGTGCCACCGAAGCGCCGTTCGCCACCCTTGACCACGACATTACCAGCGGCTACGGACCGGAAACCATTACCTTGGTGGACCGCCGACCCGGAATCTACCGCTATTACATCCACAACTACTCCCAAGAGGCCCCATTGTCCGCCTCCGCAGCGGTCGTGCAGTTCTACGACGCGATCGGGCTGCTCATGACCATGGAAATGCCCGCCATCGGAGAAGGTGTGTATTGGTACGTAGCCGACATCGACGGGGAGACCGGACGCATCACGCCGGTCAACCGCATCCAAACTGAGCCGCCGGGTGAGCCCGTCATGGGCAAACTCAGCGCCAAGGTCCCTACTACAGCGATCACTGCCGACTGGATCTACACCTGGAATTTCGGTGACGCGAGCGGATCGGACTTGCCCCATCCCGAACACGTGTACACCCGGGCCGGCGTGTACGACGTGAGCCTGACCGCCACCTCCGCAGAGCAATCCGCCACCATCACGCGCCGCGAATTTATCTTTGTGGAGCCCGGACAGGAACCTCCTATGGTACCTTGGTCAGACCCGTTCGAGACGAGCTATGACTCACCCATCGCGGAAATCGTGCATCGTACCGGCGATATTGACAACCTCGGTTTCGGCTGGCCTGAAGGATTCGACCCGTTCAGCGGCACCAACACGCCGGTCCACCCATTTCCGTTCGCGCCCGAGCCAGATGACCCGAACGGAACCGACCGCATCATGGTCGTATCAAGCTATCAATCCGGCAGTTCCGACGGATACACCTCGACGTCATCGCGACCCGACAACCTACCCGTTCCCATCCGTCTAACATACGACCTGCGCGGAATCGCCATCCGAGATATCCTTCTGCAGATGTTCGTGGATGATTTCCAACCTACCCAGATGGGGTCTTCGTACCAGGTAATGATAGACGGACATCGTGTTCCGATTTTGGAAGACGTCATTAATTCACTGGATCAGACCGGTCCGATCGGCAAGCTGATCACCGTACGTCTATCCCAAGAGTTCTTCGAGTATTTGGCCGATGGTCAATTCGATTTGTTCATCGACGATCCTGTTTCAGGTATTGGTGATGGATTTGCCATCGACTTCGTGCGCCTTCTGATCAATCCGCTGAACTATGCCCACATTGGCTCGATCACCGGAACCGTCACGGACATGTCGGGGCAGCCGATTGAAGGTGCCATGGTCACGACGGGAGGCTTCAATCATACGACGACCAACACAACAGGAACCTTCCGTCTGGACAATGTTCCGGCCGGGTTGGTCTATCTCACCGTGGACGCTTTTGGATACGAGCGCGAATCCGTCATGATTGATTTGATCAGCGGGGAAACGGCCGATGTCCTCATCCAACTCAGCCCCGCCGCCGAACCCGAGTACATCCTCAGTGGACGGGTGACCGACGCACTCACGGGTGAACCCATCGCCGGTGCGTTCGTGATGGTGGACGGCTCGTTCGAAACCATGACCGACTCCACCGGTTTCTACGGCTTCACAGAGCTGCTCGACCCCACCACGCAAATGAGCTTCAGCGCGGATGTGACCCAAGGCATCGCTCCACTGAGCGTCACCTTCACACCAAGCTTCCGCGAGGGGTTCTACACCGTGCATGCCTTTGCCGATGGGTACGGTCAATTCACCTACACAGACCTCGCCGCCGACACGCTCATGAGTCTGGATATCGCACTCGAACGTTTCACTCAAGACACCACCATGCAGAAAATCGCACGGACGACCCTCGACCCGTCCGGAGAGTGGAGCTTCTTCTGGGAATTCGGTGATGGGACCACCTCCGAGGAGTTCGCGCCGACACATGTGTACAACGTTCCGGGTCTGTATTCCATCTTCGCAGAAGCCATCGACACCATCGGCGATCGTTTTGTATACGCCTTCCGTGAAAACTACATCCTGGTGGAAGCGGACACATCCGTGGTGTATCCGCTGTTGACTGGCCGCGTGACCGATGCTATGAATGGTCAACCGATCGTCGGTGCGACTGTTACGGTTGGAGCCCAGACCATGTTGACCGACTCTTTGGGTGTCTACGCCTTCTTCGAGCTGCCTGAAGCGCCCACCCAAGTGGCCTTCTCCGCCGACAGCACCTTCGGAGAAGCTCCGCTGACGGTTCAGTTCCAAAGCTGGGTCCTGGACGGCTACCATACCATCCATGTGCAAGCCGAAGGTTTCGATGAGTTCATATACAACAGCCTGATCGTGGTCGGTCCAACCGAGTTCGACCTCTCCCTCTCGCCCACACTCGAGCTGGCCGATATGCGTATCGTGCTGAACTGGGGTGCAACGCCGCGCGATCTCGACTCGCACATCCGCACACCAGATGGACACCACATCTACTACAGTAACCCGGGCAACCATGACACCGCACCGTTCACTACGCTCGATTATGACGTCGTGGAGGGCTACGGACCAGAAACCATCACCCTCGTCCAACGGCGAAGCGGCACTTACACCTACTATATCCACAACTACTCGGGTGAAGCGCCCATCAGCACTTCCGGGGCCGTGGTCCGATTCTACGACTCGCAGGGTCTATTGATGTCGGTCGAGGTCCCCACAGACAGTACCGGACTTTTTTGGTACGTGGCCGATGTTGACGGCGAAACAGGCCGTATCACCCTGATCAACCGCATCCAGGACGCCGAACCCGGGGCCAACGCTGCGGAGAAATCCGTCACAAAAACCCCGGTCCGAAGCGCAGAAATCGACTGGATCTATGCCTGGGATTTCGGGGATGGAAGCGGCTCTGACATGGCGCATCCCGAGCATACCTACACGCAGGCCGGTGTGTACACAGTAAGCCTGAGCGCCACACTGAATGACCGCACCGCACGGATGACCCGCCGCGACTACATCCACATCATCGAACCGGTTCGCATGATTGAAGCCGTGAACGACACCGTGACCGTAATCGCCGGCACCATCGTCCGAATCGAACCGTTGGCCAATGACTATCTACCAGACACCCTTATGGTGCACTTCAGTTTGGATGATTGGTCTACCAACTTCGGCATGCTCGTGATGACCGCTGATCATCGCGGACTCATCTACGCCAGCGCCGTCAACGCCCGCGGTACAGACACCCTTCGTTATTCCTTCTATTACGAAGGTGGTTACAGCTCGGCGCTGATCCTCATCCATGTGGTGGATGGTGTGGTGGTCAATCAGGCACCTGTCATCGCTCTACCGGTTGAAATATCCATATTGGAAGATTCGACTCTTGCGGTCCCGATGAGGAAACTGGTCTTCGACGATCACGACGCATTGAATCAGATGGCGATCCACGTCACCTCTGTGAATCCAGCGGTACATGCGAATCTGTCACCAATGCGCGATACGTTGCGCATTTGGGCAGAATCGAACTGGTGGGGAACATCCGTGTTGAGTATGACGGTCACAGACCGTGACGGAGGTACCAGCACAGATCATGTCACCATCACCATCATACCCGTGAACGATGCGCCGGTGGCAAGCTTCCTCAAGCTATCGGAACAACTCACTGACCAAGGTCTGATTGTCGACTTCCAAGATCAATCGCACGATTCTTTCGACCCGGAAGGCGCGGTCGTCTCGTGGTCTTGGGATTTTGGGGATGAGAACACCTCGACTCTGCGTCATCCGCAACACACCTATACCCGCAGTGGCGTGTTTGCCGTAAATTTGACGGTGACAGATAACGCCGGACTCACCTCATCCGCTGAAACGACCGTCGTAAGTTCGTTCACATCGGTTGAAATGGCTGATCGAATCACTGAGTTCCGTCTGCATGGGGCTTACCCAAATCCGTTCAACCCAACCACAATGATTCGGGTGGATATACCGGAAACCGGTGATATCATGATGGACGTTTACAACACTATGGGTCAGCGGATCGCTTCGATTCAACAAACCCTGTCGGTGGGCCAACACAACATCGCTGTGAACGCGATGGGATGGTCAAGCGGGGTGTACCTCTATACCATCAAATACCAAGATCAAACGGTCAGCAACAAGATGACATTGATCAAATAAACCATTCGTGGCATAACACCGGGGCTGTCAAGCAATCGTTTGGCGGCCCTTTTTTTTGTGGATGAGAGTGTACCGCAGACCGGACTCGAACCGGTACGAGCTTTTGAGGCTCATTGGATTTTAAGTCCAACGTGTCTACCATTTCACCACTGCGGCATCGTCAACTTGTTTCAACTGAGGTGCAAAGATACGGCAACTCGAATTTTAAATTTTAAATTTTAAATTGCGGAGCACCCTCTTCATTTAAAACCTGCCTGCCGGCAGGCAGGTTTATCATTTAAAATTCCCCAGTCCCTGATTATGAAATCCGCACTCGCTATCTGCTTGCTATTCATCTCATCCCCATTACTTTCCCAATCCATCTTCGGCGTGGGCGTCGGCGCTTCGTATGAAATCCGTGATCAGGACCCGACGAACGGATTCGGCATCCGCCTGGAGAAAAACGCATTGAATCTGATTCTGGTGAACCTCCGCACCCGTGCCAATTTCTCGATGTTCAGTGGCGATTCGAGAATCACAGCCGCCGGCATCGACTACGATAACAAGGTAGAGGGATGGGATCTGAGCGGCGCACTCACGGTTGGATTCAATCTCGGATTGTTCGGTCCGTATGCCGGACTCGGCGCCGGTGTGGAGCAAGTGAATACCGAAAGCAGCTTCATCACCGACGACGGAAAAGAGTTCAGCACGTTCACCTATGGAATCTTGGGCGTCGAAATGCCTCTCATCCCCTTCGTCAAACCCTTCCTCGAATACCGGTACAACGCGTTTTTGGAAGACCCCAAAAACTACCGTCAATCCTCTTCCCGATTCATGATCGGAGTGACGGTGAGGATTTAACGGCAACATTTTTCGGTTTCCGAGGTTTCCTGAATCGTAACCAGACGATAGGACCTCATGAAAAAATATCTTCTTCTTACTCTGATCGGTCTCTCATTCATGCCGGAAACCGCCCTCGCCCAATGGGGTGTGGGCGCTAGTTTCGAACGGCGGGACCAAGCCCCTGCCAATGGATTTGGCATTCAATTCGAACGGGATGTGTTTCGCATTCCAATCGTGTTCCTGAGAACCCGCATCCACGCGAGCTATTTCAAAGACACGGAATATGAACCGCAATTCCTTCCGATCTTCGCTCCAGAAACATCCACCATCGAAGCGTATGATTTCGGCGGTACCGTGTTGGCCGGCTTTCAGTTCGGTCTCTTCAACCCGTACGCCGGCTTAGGCGCCGGCGCGGAACAATGGGATTTCCGTCCGGATGGGGTCGAAAATCAGGAAAACAACACCACCTATTTCTACGGTTTGCTGGGAGTATCCATTTCCGCGCTCCCTGTTCTGCAGCCTTACATGGAATATCGGTTCTCGAATTTCCAAGATGTCGATTCTGCCGCGCAGGAATTCCGTGAAGCGAAGGGCCGCTTCCATATCGGAGTGACATTAAGATTTTGAAGCGGGATGCAATATGCGGGATGCTAGATGCTAGATGCAAGAAGCAAGAAGCAAGAAGCAGTTAACGGCGATTTGGAATATCTGACTCCACTTTTTTCATGAAGTTGATCATCATGGATCGTAGATGATTCACATTTCCTGCTTCTTTTTCCAAATCATCGTTCGAAATGTAACCTAAGTCGCTGGCAATAATCAAATGACATTCGACTTCATTGGCGGATCCTAAAGCGATTTCAAGAAAACGATAAAAATCATTCGCCGATCTTCGTGAGACACCTTCCGCTATGTTCGCAGCGATGGAAGCCACTGAACGGCATAATTGATTTGTTAGTCGAAAACGCTCCTTAGCTGGAAATTGATCCGCTAATAGGTAAATATCCTTCGTCATGGTTCTTGACATTTGCCAAATGGACAACTGTTTGAAATCTCTCATATAATTCTCCTAATGGTTCATGTTGTAATGAGTCCATTTTTGAGGATTTCTTACAGTTTCGGCACAGATTTAGGATAAAAAGTCTGGCCTTATGCTTCTTGCATCTCGCTTCCAGCATTCCGCATCCCGCATCCCGCTTCTCACTCCGCCCAAGCCGTCACATCATCAAAGACTTCGGCGAATTCGAGCCGTTCTCCGTCCCGCGCAATGCGGACATCGTACTCGGCTTTGGATTCGCCGTCTCTCATGAGCATCAGCGTGGCCAATTTGTTAATCACCTGAGTCTGGATGAGGCGTTTCAGCGGACGAGCCCCATACGTCGCATCGTATCCCTTCAACGCCAGCCAATCTTTCACGATGTCGGGAATTTGCAGGGAAATCCCTTGCTTGGATAGCATCGCCAGTACACGTGTGAGTTGGATGTCGACCACATGACGCAAATGTTCTTTCGCCAGCGGATGGAAGACGATGACATCGTCGATCCGGTTCAAGAATTCCGGACGGATGGTCTGGCGCAACTGGTTGAGCAGTGCCGCCTGAAGCTCATCGTACACGATCGCATCCATTTTTCCACCGGTCTCATCGATCTTACGCTGAATGAGCTGCGATCCCAGATTCGATGTCATGATGATGATGGTGTTGCGGAAGTTGACCGTAACGCCTTTCGAGTCGGTAAGACGACCATCATCCAACACTTGAAGCAGGATATTGAACACATCCGGATGCGCTTTCTCGATCTCATCGAGCAATAGCACCGAATACGGACGCCGACGCACCGCTTCCGTCAATTGTCCACCTTCATCATACCCCACATAGCCCGGAGGCGCGCCAACCAAGCGCGACACACTGTGCTTTTCCATGTATTCGCTCATGTCGAGGCGGATCATCGCATGCTCATCATTAAATAGTGATTCAGCGAGTGCACGGGCCAGTTCGGTCTTACCAACACCCGTCGAACCAAGGAAAATAAACGAACCGATGGGTTTGCTTTCGTCTTGCAACCCGGCACGACTCCTCCTCACAGCGTTCGCCACCGCCTCGATCGCCGGCTGTTGGCCCACGACTCTTTTATGAAGGTCCTCCTCCAGCACCAATAACTTGTTCCGTTCGCTCTGCAGCATTTTCTTGACCGGAACGCCGGTCCATCTCGACACGATATCGGCGATGTCCTCCGCGTAGACCTCTTCCTTCAGCATGATATTGTCCGATGCTTGGGCTTCATTAAGGTCCTTCTCGAGCTGAATGATGGTGCCATAGCGGAGTTCCGCCACCCGCTCGAAATTGCCCGCACGCTCGGATTTGTCCGCCTCATTGCGAGCGGTTTCAATGGCTTGCTTCAATTCACGGATGCGCTGAATGAGATCCTTTTCACGGCTCCACTGACCTTTCAAGGCATTGTGCTTTTCCTGCAAGTTGGCCAATTCCCGCTCAATCGGCTCCTGACGCGACGTGTCTTTTTCGCGCTTCAAGGCTTCACGCTCGATTTCCAGCTGACGGATTTGACGATCCACATGATCCAGCTCTTCCGGCATCGAATCGATCTGCAAACGCAAGCGCGACGCGGCCTCATCAATCAAATCGATGGCTTTATCGGGCAAGAATCGATCGCTGATGTAGCGATGCGACAATTCAGCTGCGGCAACCACAGCCGCATCGGAGATGCGCACGCCATGATGGAGCTCGTAACGCTCTTTGAGTCCGCGAAGAATGGACACGGTATCTTCCACGCTGGGTTCGCCAACAAGAACCGTTTGTAAACGACGCTCTAATGCCTTGTCTTTTTCGATGAATTTTCGGTATTCCGTGAGCGTGGTGGCGCCGATCGCACGAAGCTCACCACGAGCCAAGCTCGGCTTGAGGATATTGGCCGCATCCATCGCCCCTTCCGCGGC
>CAYPOI010000096.1:0-8286 GCA_964412365.1 uncultured Chitinophagales bacterium
CACGACGCCCAATTGATCGAGAAAGTCAAAACCTATCTGAACGACCACGACACCACGGGCTTGGACATCCGCATCTTGGCCCCTGTCGATGCCACGAACTTGTCGCTGGAACGTGCCAAGAACGGACTCGATACCATTTCCGTGACCGGAAACGTGCTTCGTGACTACCTCACCGACTTGTTTCCGATCCTTGAGCTGGGCACATCCGCCAAAATGTTGTCGGTGGTTCCGTTGATGAACGGCGGGGGCTTGTTCGAAACCGGAGCCGGTGGTTCCGCGCCGAAACACATCCAACAATTTCAGGAAGAAGGCTATCTGAGATGGGATTCGTTGGGCGAATTCCTTGCCTTGGCGGTGAGTTTGGAGCATCTGGGTCAGACCTTCGACAATCCACGTGCATTGGTTCTTGCCGAAACCTTGGATGCCGCGACGGGCACGTTCTTGGACAACGACAAATCTCCTGCACGTCGTGTCGGTCAGATCGACAACCGTGGCTCACATGCGTACCTGGCCTTTTATTGGGCTCAGGAGCTTGCCAAGCAGGACAAAGACGCCGATCTGAAACGCCATTTCACGCCATTGGCGAAAGCCTTTGAAGAGAAGATGTCCGTTATCGATGCCGAGTTGATCGCCTCGCAAGGGAAGCCACAAGACATCGGCGGGTACTTCCATCCCGATGCGGTGAAAACCGAGAAGGCGATGCGTCCGAGTGCCACGCTCAATGCGTTGCTGAACTTGGTGTGACCCGAAACGGCTGACTTACGACTTCCGCACCGACGCCAATCGTTCTAGCGCGAGCACCAAGGCCAAGCCGACGATCATCATTCCGATACCCCATCCGAACTCGGGGCTGCTGAGAACCGGCAGCACCGGTTCGCTGTGGATGAGTTTGTCTTCACCGCGCACGGTCACATAGGTGCGTTCCTGCCATGGCCAGATCACCCAAAGTGACCCGATCATGAAACCGATGAGCACGGCCATGGTCGGTTTTCCATAGAGATGGAGCAGCCAACTCAGGAATCGGGTGAACAAGGCGATGCCGGTTAGAATGCCGAGTCCGAACGGGACAAGCACCATAAACGCGGATAGGGTGTCGGGTCCGCCAAGCAGCGAAAACTGGCCCAGGATGTAGTCGTACTTCCGCAGAATGAGCAGGATGAAGGATCCGGAGATGCCCGGAAGCACCATCGCGCAAATGGCGATCGATCCGGCGAAAAAGATGAACAGCGGATGCTCGGGTGTTTCGGTCGGGACGAGATTCACCACCCAGAACCCGATCATCGTGCCTGCCAGCATGAACAGCGCCAAGCGAACATCGAACCCGCCCATGTCTTTCCAGACGACGAATACCGAGCCGAGGATGAGTCCAAAAAACAAACCATACACCTGAACCGGATGAGAGTGGATGAGTTCGGGAAGGGGGATGACGCGAGTGAAAAAGATGACCGCAGAGAGGATGCCTCCCAACAGAACCACCAGAAACCGCCAATGGATGCGCTCGAATGCGGCTTTCCATTTGAATGTGAGCAGAAGCTTGATCGCTTGGGCATCCACGCTTTTGATCGCATCCAGCAATTGCGTGTAAATACCGGTGATGAGGGCCATCGTGCCGCCGCTCACGCCCGGAACCACATCGGCCGAGCCCATCGCGAAGCCTTTCAGATATAATAGGAATTGACTTTTCATCCGCTAAAGGTATCCCAAATCGGATAATGTTGAAGGTTGAATGTTGAATAGGTCCTTCGCTTCGCACATCGCGCTTCGCTATCTTAAAACCGATAACTGAAAACTGACAACAGAAAACGATAATGAACATATTGGTCATCGGCGGAGCCGGGTACATCGGCTCGCACACGGTTTATGAATTCATCGAGAACGGACACGATGTCACCATTTTCGACAACCTCCTCACCGGCGTGGAGGAGAACATCCACCCGAAAGCCACCTTCATCAAAGGCGATATACTCAATCAAGATGATTTGAAGGCCGTCTTCTCGTCCCACGTCCCACGTTCCACGTCATTCGACGCCGTCGTGCACTTTGCCGCATTCAAAAACGCGGGCGAGAGCATGGATAAGCCCGAGAAATACAGCGTCACGAACCTAGTCGGCACCATCAACATCCTGAATGCGATGTGTGAGGCGGGGGTGAAGAACATCGTGTTTTCCTCATCCAGCGCCACCTATGGCGAACCTCAGTATCTGCCGATGGATGAAGCGCACCCGCAAAATCCGATGAGCTATTATGGGTTCACAAAACTGGAAGTGGAGCGATATCTGGATTGGTATTCGCAATTGAAGGGCATCCGGTTCGCGGCGTTGCGGTATTTCAATGCGGCGGGGTATGATGTGAAAGGTCGCGTGCGCGGACTCGAGAAAAATCCCGCCAACTTGTTGCCAATCGTTCTGGAAGTGGCCAATGGGACCCGTAAATCGATGGTTGTGAACGGAAATGATTATCCGACGCATGATGGAACCTGCGTGCGCGATTACATCCACGTGAATGACTTGGCCACGGCGCATGTGGCGGCGGTGGAGTACATCATCCGAACCGGCGAAAACCTGAAATGCAATCTGGCCACGGGCGTCGGATACTCGATTTTGGATGTGATCAACATGACGAAAGAGATTTCCGAAAAAGACGTGCCGTTCACGTTCGTTGGACGCCGAGACGGAGATCCATCGACCGTGTATGCGAACTCCATCGTGGCAGAAGAAAAACTGGGGTGGAAAGCGATGCACTCCGACCTAAGAACGCTGCTCACGAGCATGTGGGCAGTCTACAAATAAGGTTGAATGTTGAATGTTGAAGTTTGAATGGAAGAGCAGAAAAGTCGAATCACCTGAGCCATCACTCAGGACGGCAAAACTCTCTTATTTCAACATTCAACATTCAACATTCAACATTCTTTTCGTCGCGTTCTTGGTCTCCAGGCTCGCCATCGGCATCTGGGCCCTGCAGAACCCCGAAGAACGGATGTTCAACGGCGATTCGGGGCTGTATGAGCAATACGCGCTGTCGATGTTGGAGACAGGCGAGTACTTGGCTCCGGGGTACGGAAGCGCCGACACGGACCCTTGGGCCGATATGATTCGTCCGCCCGGTTACCCGCTCATCATCGCCGCGGTGTATGGCGTGCTCGGAACCGGGTTCTGGGGAAAGGTGGGGCTCCTGCTTCTGAATCTGGGCGGCGCGGTGGCGCTTTGGGTCGGGGTGATGCGGATTGCGCGTCGGGGCGCGCCCATCATCCTCCTCTTCGATCTCGGGCTGCTCCTCTTTTCGAAGGAGATGTTGACGGAGATGATCTTCTCGCCGATGATCGTGTGGATGGTGGTGTGGATTGTCGGGGCGGGCGCATTGGCGGGGCGCATCACTGATGCGCCCGTTTCCATGCGCCCCGCCACGATCCTCGGCTTGGCCACCCTCCTCAAACCCATCACGTTCTACCTTCCCTGGGTGATGATCCCGGTGCTCCGCTACCTGGGGTGGGACTGGAAACGCATCGCCGGCTTCACCCTCATCGCCGCCGCCATCCCCTTTTTGTGGCAAGCACGGAATTATGCGACGCATGGAACCTTCGCGTACACGAGCATCGCGGCGGAAAATCTGATGACGGGTCATGCCACATTTGTGCTCTCCGCCGTGGAAGGATATTCGCACAGCCAATCAATCGACACCGTTCGGGCCCGGTACCTGCGCATCGCCGATCCGTCCGACGGATTCACACAGATTTCCGAGAAGAAAACACAGATCGCGAAAGAGATCCTCTATCAACATTCGATCGTGTATGGCATTCAGATCGCCAAAGGGATGGTGTTCACACTGCTCGACCCGGGTCGGGAAGTCTGGGAACGCACCTTCGGGAAGCTCGATGAATCGGGACCCGGCATCACCGAAACCATCGCCCGCGACGGGGTTTGGAAAGCGGGATGGCGGATCGCGTCTGACTATCCTTTCCTGATTCTGTATGTCGTCTTTCTAATCGTCGTGTATGCGTATTCCGTTAAAGGCTTCATCCGCCTGTGGCACGAAGACCGGAAGCTGTTCGTGGTGCTCGTGGTGCTGATTACGTACTTCCTCGTGCTCGGCGGACCGATCGGGTATGCGAGGTTCAGACTCTATATTTTGCCGTTGATGGTGGCAAGTGCGAGGTATTAAGGTATGCTGTCCGCAAGTCCCTTTTTATCCCTCTCCACCCCTTTTATATTGTATCATTCATCGTTTTATATGAAGTGATAACGAAATTCTGCACAGATTTCACAGATTTTTTTCACAGTGATTTCGTTTTAAATAAGAAGTGTATGGTGTAGGGTGTATGGAAAGATGAACGAAGCGCGATGTTCGATGTGCGAGGTGCGAGGTGAAGAGTCCTGAATTCTTATCTTGGACCCTTCATCTCTTCATCTCTTCATCTCTTCATCTCTTCATCTCTTCATCTCTTCATCATTTCATCCACTCTCACCCGTTACCCACTTACCCATTACCCTTCCCTAGAACAATGAAATTCACCGCCCCCCGATCCCGCCTCGTAAACGAGCTCAAAGACAAAGGCATCCGCGATGAGCGGGTCTTGAAGGCTATCGGGACGGTCGCGCGCGAGACCTTCATCGATTCAGCCTTGGCGCATCGGGCGTATGAAGACACGGCCCTGCCGATCGGGATGAAGCAGACCATTTCGCAGCCTTATACGGTGGCACGGCAGACCGAGCTGCTCGATCTGCATCCGGGTGAGACGGTGCTGGAAATCGGGACCGGATCGGGGTATCAATGCGCGATACTTTGTGAAATGGGTCACAAGGTGTTCAGCGTGGAACGACACGAGCCGCTCTACCTCAAAGCGCGGGAATTGCTGCGTGGCATGGGATATCGACCGGAATTGAAGTGCGGCGATGGCACGGTTGGATGGAGCGCGTACGCTCCATATGACGGGATCGTGGTCACGGCTGGAGCCCCCGTTGTGCCCGATGCCTTGTTAGGGCAGCTCAAAATCGGAGGGAGACTCGTGATCCCCGTTGGCGACACCGACGCGCAACACATGCTTCGCCTGTGGAGGGTGTCTGAGACCGACTACGAAGAGGAGCGCTACGACGGGTTCAAGTTTGTGCCGTTGATCGGTGAAAAAGGTTGGAAATAAAATGTTGAATTTTGAAGGTTGAGTGTTGAATGAAGATGTATTGCGCGAGGTGCGATGTGCGAGGTGCGGCGCAAGATGGGCTTGACATACATTTGTAGTCAACACAACTTTTCCCGATCACAGATTCCCGATTTCCGATTTCTGCTCACTGATTCCCGATCACCGGTTCCTGATTCCTGCTCACCGATTCCCGATTCCCGATTCCCGCCTTATCCCCCAAATGACTCCACCACACCCACATCGCGAAGATGACGATGTAGAAAATGGCCGTCGTCGAGTAATCATGCGTGAAGGTGAAGATCTTCGGCGCGTGTTGCTGGGTGATCACCAGCACAACCACCCTCACGATGTTGACCAGGTAAATCAGAAAGAGTCCTAGCGGGATGAACCACGCGCGGTCTTTCCAGGTGCCTTTGTACGCCACCACGAAGCCGACGAACAAGCCCAAGGCCTCGATCCCGTTGCATCCGTCCACCATTTCGATGCCGTTCGCACCCGGAATGGTGATCACCCGCGCATAGGTCATGATCTCGAATCCCATCAGCTCCAAAATGCCCTTCGACATGGAAATGATGTGTAAGGAAAGTGCGTAATCCACACGACCGTCGGGTAGGATCCACAAATCATACAATAGATACCAGGCGATGAAAATCCCGAGCGACGTGACGATGAAGCGGGTGAGGTCTTTGTTCATGGCCTAAGATAATGTTGAAGGTTGAATTTTGAAGGTTGAAATCGGGAAGCGGGAAGCGGTGCGAAGTATAGAACTTTGTCAAGGCCCTTCTTACCTCGCGCATCGCGCAATACCTCTTCATTCAACATTTAAAATTCAACATTTAAAATTGTACGTCCCAGACACCCAGTCCGTACTCGTACTTTGCGATGAGAACGCCATTTTCCGGAGCTCGAAACCCGATCACAACCCTCGCATCCTGCGGATTCTCATTGCCGAACCACTTGTTCACCTCGAAACCGCCATCGATCTCGGATGCCGGCACACCCCCATCCATCAGAAATTCCACGGCGGCCCAACGTTCGCGGTTCACATCCAGATACTGCCTTGTTCCGAGGATCGAATACGCCGCCATGATGCTGATGAGGACCCAACTGGTGATGCGGGCGCGTCTAGATGCGGATGACGATTCCGGCGCCATCACCCATAAGGCGAACGGGACGAGCAGCAGAAAATACCGGTCGAAGAAAAACTGGTTGATGAGGATGAACAGCGTGAAGCCGACCATCACCACCACTCCCCAGCGGATGATTGGTGCGGATTGGGGATCGCGAAGGGCGTTCCATACGGCGACGGCCAGCACACTCCCCCCCGCCGCGCCCATCCCCTGTAGCCAAACACCCATCCATGGCCACGGACTCTCAAAGCCGTTCCCCCCGGTCATCAAAATGGGACCTATTCCCCATCCGAACAGCAGATTTCCGTCGTGGGTCATGGGGAAACGGCCCCACGTGAGTCCGAACAAGACGACCGTGATCCCTGCGAAGACCCACCACGGCGCCGAGTTCCAATGCCGGCGCCACGCCAGCGGAAGCACCGGAAACGTGAACAGCCCCACATACACCCCCACCAACGCCGCGTTGGCGCCCATCCGAGCCAGCGGACGTTCATGGCCCAGAATCCATAGCAGGTCCCCGAGCGTGTTGTAATTCCCCGAAATCACCCCGAAATGGGACATGATCACCGAATACGCCGCCAAAACCGCGATCAAGGCAACGGACAGCACAAGGGGCCGGCGCAGAGGCGCATGATATGCGCCTCCATGAAAAGACGCCACAACCACCCACGACAACCCCAATCCCACCCCCGTTTGCCGCGTGAGGGTGGCCAGAACGGCGAATACCGTGCCCCATCCCCATTTTTCCCGGACGAGCAGGTCCATCGACACGAGAAACAGAATCACGAACAGAACATCCGTCATGAACGTGAAGGAAAGAGAAAAGAAGAGGGGGTTGAATAACAGAGACGCATGATATGCGTCTCGATGCGCATGATATGTGCCTCCGTGAGCATGGCGCGCCCACACCATCCACACAAACACCACCCCCAGCGTCACGAACCGCAACGCCGTGTGCGAAAATCCCACCCATTCCGTCACCCCGATGCCGAGCAGAATATGGGTGAGTTGGGTCATCGCCGCCCAGTCATTGAACTTGAACACGCCTCCATCCACCCAATTGCGCACGTTCAGCGCGTAGCTCCAGTCGTCGTTCAGGGGGAAGTTCCCGATCGGATTCACCACAACCACGGCCGCGAGCCACATCAGCGGCAGCAGCCATCGCGACTCACTCCAAGATGCCATATCGCACCCAATTCCATTTGTGTAGCCGGTAACGGAGCGCGGTATGCAGCACACCGAGTCCGTACGTCACCGAGCGGCGGAAATTGATCGACGACGCATCGTCGAAATACTTCGTCGGGCAACTGATTTCCCCGAAACGCATCCCTTTATGCTGCAATTGGGCCAGGATTTCGTTGTCGAAGATGAAATCATCCGAATTCTTGTGATAATCGACCGATTCGAGGGCTTTCCGGCTGTAAGCGCGATAACCGGTGTGGTATTCGGAGAGTTTTTGTCCGAGCAGGATGTTTTCGATGAGCGTCAGCACCCGATTCGCCACGTATTTATAGACCGGCATTCCGCCCGCAACCGCATCCTGCGCCAAGATGCGCGACGCCAGGCACACATCATACACGCCCGAAGAGATCATCGCGGACATCGCCGTCACGAGCTTGGGCTCATATTGATAATCGGGATGGAGCATCACCACGATATCCGCCCCGCGCGACAACGCGATGTCGTAACAACTTTTCTGATTCGCGCCATATCCCTTGTTCGCTTCGTGGCGGACGCAATGAATGCCGAGCTCCTGAGCTAGGGCGAACGTGTCATCCGCGCTATGATCGTCGACCAGAACCACATCATGCACCACATCCATCGGGATGGCGGCGACCGTGGCACGCAAGGTTTTCGCGGCGTTGTATGCGGGAAGGATGACGGTGAGGCGCAAACTTGTTTGTGGTTGGCTGTTTGTTGTTGGTTGTTTGTGGTGCGAAGAGAAGATAAGAAGGTAGACGGATGACGGTGGGAGTCTTCAATTAACTGTGTCATCTTTTAAAAGCCGGTCTTCAAAATAAG
>CAYPOI010000097.1:0-8285 GCA_964412365.1 uncultured Chitinophagales bacterium
AAGGATTCCTGAAAAGTGTGCAAGCCAAATTGTCGAATGCCGGTTTTGTGGATCGCGCACCGGCAGATGTAGTAGCGAACGAGCGTCAAAAACTCGCCGATGCCACACAAAACATTGAAAAACTCCGGTCGATTCTGGCCGACCTTTCCTGAGTCTTCATGAAATCGTTTTCCCTACAACCTGAGCCTCCACGCGGGGATCAGGCCAGCGTATTGTCGTTTCTGAGCGAGCTGAACGAACCGCAACGCGACGCCACGGTTCATAGCAAAGGTCCGTTGCTGATCATCGCCGGCGCGGGATCGGGGAAAACGCGAGTCCTCACCTTCCGCATCGCACATCTGCTGGCCACGAATCATGCCTATGCGTCGCAAGTCTTGGCGCTGACCTTCACGAACAAGGCCGCTAAAGAAATGAAGGAGCGGATCACGAAGCTCATCGGTCCGGAAGCCTCGCGTTTGTGGATGGGTACCTTCCACTCCATCTTCGGCCGCATCCTTCGCGTGGAAGCGCCATTGCTTGGCTACACGCAAGATTTCACGATTTACGACACCGACGACCAGGACCGTGCTGTGAAAGGCATCCTGCAGGAGCTTAAGCTCGATTCGAAGGAAGTCAAACCGTCGCAAATCCGGTTCCGCATCAGTGGTGCGAAAAACCAGATGATTCTGCCCGATGAATACGCGAACAAATTCGTGAGCAGTTCGATGGACGACATCGCCGCGCAAGTCTATCCGCGATATCTCGAGCGACTCAAAGCCCAGAATGCGATGGATTTCGATGATCTGCTCATCAAACCCATCGAGTTGTTCCAGAATTTCCCGGAACGGCTTCAATTGTATCAGGAGAAGTTCAAGTTCATCCTCATCGACGAATATCAGGATACGAACAAGGCTCAGTATGAGGTCGCGAAAATGCTGGCGGCCACGCATCATAACATTTGTGTGGTCGGTGATGATGCTCAAAGCATTTATTCCTTCCGTGGGGCGGACATTTCCAACATCCTGAATTTCAAAGAAGATTATCCGGATGCGATGCAGATCGCTTTGGAGCAGAATTACAGAAGCACGAAAGTGATTCTGAAATGTGCGGACAGCATCATCAAGCAGAACAAGCGTCAGCTGGACAAGACGTTATGGACCGAGAACGACATCGGCAAACCCATCACCGTTCTGGACAATTTCAATGAGCGCGAGGAAGCGCAGCGTGTGGCGTCGCACATCCAGCAATTGAAGCTTCGCGAACGCTATCAGAACCATGATTTTGCGGTTCTGTATCGCACGAACTACCAAAGCCGGGTGTTTGAAGATGCCTTGCGCAAAGCCGACATCAAGTATCAATTGGTCGGAGGCGTATCGTTCTATCAGCGAAAAGAAGTGAAGGATGTGGTCGCCTATCTGCGTCTCTTGGTCAATACCGCCGATGAGGAAGCGCTGAAACGGGTGATCAATGAACCTGCGCGAGGAATCGGTGACAAATCCATCGACACACTGAAATCTGCTGCCCGCGCGCAGGACAAAACCTTATGGGAGATATTGTCGGACAAAGCCGCTTTGGCGGATGTCTACAAGCCCGCCCAAGTTCGAATCTTGGATTTCAAACGGGTGATCGAAGAAGCGCAGGTGCAATTGGCGTCTGCCTCCATCGTGGAGACCACCCGCACGTTGATGGAAAAAACCGGATATGTGAAGCAATTCATCGAGGATAACACGAAAGAATCGCTCGACCGCCGCCAGAACGTGATGGAATTGCTCAACTACATCGCCGATTATGAGCGTTCGGATGAAACTCCGACGTTGAGCGGATTCTTGCAGGAAGTGTCGTTGGTAAGCGACATCGATCAGATGGAAGACAACGCCCCGAAAGTGACTCTCATGAGTATCCATGCCTCGAAAGGCTTGGAATTTCCCGTGGTTTTTGTCGTTGGACTCGAAGAAGAACTCTTCCCAATCGGCGGACGTGGCGGCGAAGAAGTCGACTTGGAAGAAGAGCGCCGCTTATTTTATGTCGCCATCACACGCGCTCAAAAAGAATTATTTTTTTCCCATGCCCGCACCCGTTACAAGTATGGAGAAGAAAAAACAGCCCTCCGATCGCGCTTTTTGGATGAAGTGGACAAGGGCGTGGTTCGCACCGAAACCGGCGCTACCATCTCGCAGCGTACGGATCGATTCAAGGTGACCGGAAGCGGAGTCAAGGTTGAGTACGAAGCCCGTACACCGTTGCCTGCCAAGCCAAAAACACCTGCCGTGCATGTGGAATACGATATGGCTGAAATGCACCAATTGGTGACCGGAGCTCGTGTCTATCACGACTCATTCGGTGCTGGAAAGATCATCCATCGTGAAGGAAATGGCATTGATGCGAAGCTGACGGTCTTTTTCCCGGAACATGGGCAGAAGAAGCTGGTTATCAAATTTGCCAAACTGCGTATTTTACAATGATATAGGCCAGTCGTTCGTTAGGCCCACAACCACTTGAAATACATCCTCCTTCTGTACCTGTGCGGTTGGGCATCTATCGTGTCTGCTCAACCCGTTTTTTCTCCTCGGCTGCAGGCCATGGGTGGGACCGGTACATCCATTTCCAGTGGAATCGAAGCGGCGTTCATGAATCCGGCGAATCTGATGATCCGAAATCATCGCCAAGGGTTCCTGTTCCATTTGGGTCATCTCTCCTTTCAGAACACCGACGTTGTGACCGATCTGGACCGCATCCGGAGTTATACCGACGCCATGAAACCATTTCTGATGTGGGATGCCACTCAGACCTACCCATCGAATGCCGATCCGAACGGGCACTCCGCATTCGATCATCTCATTGCTGGATTCAGTTATACCTCACCCGGATTCGGGTTTTCTCTCGGTTGGCGCGTTCGCGGTGAAAACTCATGGTTGGCAGGGAGCGGTTGGACTAGCAATGAGTACACGGGAGATGTTCCGATCAACGACCGTGCCTTGTCTCAGAAATTATCCGTGCATCAGGAAATCGCATTGGGATTTGCCTGGGAATATGATCTCATCAGCGGATGGCTCACCGATTTGAGCAAACTCTTTGTAGGTGTGAATCCGAAAGTGATCATTCCAGGGATGTATGTGGATCAATCCCTCACATCCACCTACAGCCGCACGGAATCCGGAACGGTCACGCATATCGGCGCTTACAATCTTCTAAGCGCTGGCCGCATGGGTTCATACGCGGCGCTTGGCGGGGCTGGACAAGTACTTGCCCAGGCAGACCTCATGACACCTACGGGAATCGGTGGCGGCCTCGACATGGGATTCACCTACATCATCGGACTGGGCAACGAGCAATCTCTGGGTATCCGCCGCAAAGACCAGACACGGAATTCCATCCGGTTTTCCGCCGCCATCACCGATTTGGGATTTGTGAGCTATTCGAAAGACCCGATTCGTCGTGCCGCTGAGTCGCAATCCAATTCGGATGTGGCCATGAGTGACGCCCAAACTGACGGGTTCGTAGGTTCACCCGGGCATTTCGAAGCCATTCTGACAGAAGCTGACACAGAACGTGCCATCCGTGATCGGGCTGTGCCAGGTCAAGCCGGCGCCATCAATCTTGCCCTTCCTACCAAGTTGCGAGGCGGAGCCGCATTGCAATTGAATCGATTATTGGTCACGGGCGACATCCACATCCCGTTGACAACCCATCCTTATTATGGCGACACCCGTTCCATTCACATCGGCACCGAAGTCAAGCTCTTGCGGATGTTGCCTTTACGTGGCGGCATCAGCTTGAATGAAAACCTGATCACCGTCTACAGTGCCGGGTTCGGATTGGATTTCCGGAACATCGAATTATCGCTCGCTTCCCAATTCCAAATAGGATCGCGCACGCCCGGTGCGTTCGAACCGATCGGATTGAGTGTGGCGGCTATGCAAATCCGGTTCTGAAACTGTTAAATTGGCAGAACTGAGGAGTTGGTCATCTGCTTGGCTGAATCCTTGTACCGGAGGAGGGAAACAATCAAAAGGAACACCCTTCATGCAAAACGACGACTTTCAAGATTTTGAACAGGCCATCCCCCTGCTTTCTGAAGAAGAAGAACGCCAATTGAGCGAGTCTGGCATTCCGGATGAGCTTCCTATCCTGCCATTGAAAAACACGGTGCTGTTCCCTGGCGTCGTTATACCCATCACGGTCGGACGCGACCGCTCGCTTGCCCTTGTCAAGAAAGCCTTTGCCACCGACAAAGTGATCGGCATCGTGACACAACGAAAAAAAGAACAGGAAGATCCCGGTACCGATGATTTGTACACCGTTGGTACGGTCGCCCAGATTCTAAAACTCATCAAGATGCCCGATGGCTCGAAGAGCATCGTGATCCAAGGGAAATCCGTTTTCCATGTCGATGAGTACGTCTCCACCGATCCCTATTTTGTGGCGAAAGTCTCCCGTTTCAAGAACGATATGGACATGTCGGATCTGGAATTGGATGCGGCCATCCGCTCGGTGAAAGAAACCGCGACACAGATTGTGAATTTGTCGCCGAATCTGCCATCGGAAGCGGCCATCGCACTGAACAACATCCATTCACCGACCTTCCTGCTCAATTTCATCGCATCGAATCTGACCATTTCGAACGAAGAAAAGCAGCGGATTCTTGAAGTTCAGCCGTTCAGCGAGCGGATGAAGCAAGTGATGGCGCATCTTCAACGCGAAGTGCAAGTGCTGAATCTGAGTCAAGAAATCCGGTCGAAGGTAAAAACCGACATCGACCAGCAGCAGCGCGATTTTTATCTGCGTCAGCAGTTGAAAGTGATCCAAGAAGCCCTCGGCGAGGAAAGCGAGCAGGAACAAGTTCAGAAGTTGCGTGAACGCGCGGCGAAGAAGAGCTTCCCGGATCACGTGAGCAAGGCTCTTGAAAAAGAACTGACCCGCCTCGAGCGCACACCCACATCCGCGCCGAACTATGGCGTGATCCATAACTATGTGGAGTGGATTCTGGATTTGCCTTGGAATGAGTTCAGCCAAGACAAGCTTGACCTGAAATATGCGCGGACGGTGCTGGAAGAGGACCATTACGGCCTCGAGAAAGTAAAAAAACGCATTGTCGAGTATCTCGCCGTTCTGAAACTCAAGAACGATATGAAAGCACCGATTTTGTGCTTCTATGGTCCTCCTGGTGTGGGTAAAACCTCATTAGGCAAATCCATCGCCCGCTCGCTGAACCGCGAATTCGTGCGATTCAGCCTGGGCGGCTTGCAGGATGAGGCCGAGATCCGCGGACACCGTCGCACTTACATCGGCGCATTGCCAGGACGCATCGTGCAGAGCCTGAAAAAAGCGGGGACGTCCAACCCGGTGATGATGCTCGATGAGATCGACAAAGTGGGCAGCTCGTATCGCGGCGACCCGACCTCCGCCCTTCTTGAAGTACTCGATCCGGAACAGAACAATACGTTCTACGACAACTACATGGAGCTGGAATATGACCTGAGTCGTGTGTTGTTCATCGCCACAGCGAACAATCTGGATACCATTCCGGGTCCGTTGCGCGATCGGATGGAGATCATCCATCTGACCGGTTACACGATCGAAGAGAAAGTCGAAATCGCGAAAAGTTATCTCGTTCCGAAACAGATCGAGGAAAACGGTCTCACCAAGAAGCAGTTCAAGATTTCGGATGCGGCATTGCAAGCGTTGGTGGATGGATACACACGAGAGTCGGGCGTCCGGAATTTGAGCCGGGAGATCGGCTCTGTTGTGCGTGGCGTGGCCGCGGAAGTAGCGGGCGGCGATCGGGACGCGGCGTCGATCGGAGTCGCCGATGTCGAGACCTACCTCGGCAAACGGAAATTTTTCTCGGATATCGCCGAACGGACCACCGTGCCCGGTGTGGCCACGGGGCTGGCATGGACGCCGGTCGGGGGTGATATTTTATTCATAGAAGCGAGTGTGTCTCCAGGGAGTGGGAAAATGACGATCACGGGGCAACTCGGAGATGTGATGAAGGAATCGGCGGTATTGGCCATGAGTTATCTCAAAACAAACGCGGATTCGTTGGGCATACCGGCATCCGCCTTCACCCAATGGGATCTTCACTTGCACGTACCTGCGGGCGCGGTTCCAAAAGACGGTCCATCGGCCGGAGTCTCCATCTTATCCGCGATCGCATCCATCTTCACCCAACGCAAGGTGAAGAGCACGGTCGCACTTACGGGTGAGATTACGCTGCGTGGCTTGGTTCTTCCGGTTGGTGGCATCAAGGAAAAAGTATTGGCCGCGAGACGGGCCGGCATCAAGCATGTCCTCCTTCCCAAAAAAAATGAGAAGGATGTGGCTGAAATCGAAGCCGACGTGATCGCCGGATTGCAGGTCTCCTACCTCGATCGCATGGAACAGGTGTTCAAGCTTGTTTTGGAAACCGAATCCATCTCCGATCCGAGCGTGAAATTCCGCAAACGGCTGGAGTCGGTTCCAACCGACGCTTCTATCGTGAATTGAGCATGGAATCAGGCCGCATCATCAAATCGACCGGAAGCTGGTATTTGGTTTCGACCGATTCGGGTGATGTGGTCTCCTGCCGCCTTCCGGGCATCTTCCGATTGGAAGGCAGCGACCATACCAATCCGGTTGCCGTTGGCGATCGCATCCAATTCGAGCGGATGGACGACGGCGCCGGGCAAATCCGACAGATCGAGCCCAGAACCAACACGATGATCCGTCAAGCCACACATGGCAAGCGTGGACATCAGGTGTTGGCCGCGAACATCGATCTGGGGATCTGTGTACAATCGGTGAAGCGTCCCGAGTTTAAAACCGGATTCATTGATCGATTCCTTTTAACCTGTGATGCAAACCAGATCCACGCACTCATCTTCATCAACAAGATGGATCTGGCGACGGATGCGGACAAGCGCGAGTTGGCGGCATTGGAGGAATTGTATGTCGGGCTCGGATATGAGTGGTTCACGGGCAGCATCACCGATCCGGATTCCATCATCAAGCTGAAAACACGTATCGCAGATGAAACCGTGATGTTCATGGGTCCTTCGGGCACAGGAAAAAGCAGCCTGTTGAACGCCCTGGCACCGGGCATCCGCCGCGACACCGGCGTGATCAGCGATTTTTCAAATAAGGGAAAACATACAACCACCTTCGCCGAAATGTTGGCATTACCCGACAACGGCTATGTGATCGATACACCAGGTGTGAGGGAATTCGGGATTGTGGATGTGGACCAATCCGGATTGTCGAATTTTTTTCCAGAAATGAAGACACTCCGGGAATCGTGCAAATACTACAACTGCTCGCACATTCATGAGCCTGGATGCGCTGTGATGGCGGCTTTTGAGGAAGGGAACATCGCACCGAGTCGGTATCAATCCTACCTTAACATCTTAGATTCGTTGCCGGCCTGAATTCTGATTACATTTTGGAACTGTATTTGCTTACGACAGTTACATCCAAACAAATCGTTCAACTCAACTAATCTAGTCCTTAACCGGAGATCTCTATATGGTCATCAAAAACAAATTCAAACTATTGCTGACGGCTGTCGCGTTTTGCGGCTTCAGCGCGCCTGCTTTCGCCCAGTTGGACGGTGCGGGTGAAATCCTACGTGCGAGTGAAGGCGACGCCACACTCATCCTACAAGAATACCTTCGTCCGCTCGGTCAAGGCGTTGGTGCAGGACTGAACTCAGGTTGGTTCAACACAGCCAAAACCCACAAATTTCTTGGTTTTTCACTGGGATTTCGGATGAACTTATACATGGTTCCCGAAGAATTCCAGCAGTTCGATCTTACGACGTTGAATTTGACCAGCTTGCAGTACTCCGGCAAGGGCGGCAACAGCCCGGTGATCAGTCCAACGTTTTCTGGTGAGAGCGGCGAACCAACTCCACTGATGTGGCTGAACGCACCAGCCCCGAACCAAAATACTCGAATCACTGAATTCAATTTGCCCGAAGGCATCGGCCAACCTTATGCCGGTTTTCCAACCGTTCAGGCATCCGTCGGATTATTGTTCGACACGGATGTGATGGTCCGTTTCATTCCAACAACGGATATTCCTGATTTCGGCGAGTTCGGCATGATGGGCTTCGGTGTGAAACACAACATCAAACAATGGATCCCAGTTGTGAATATGATGCCCTTCGATCTTACAGCTTATTTCGGAACCAACACCGTGACGTTGAATGCAGGTTTCACTGTCGATCCACCCACCCAAACCAGCAATGGCCAAGCGGTTCGCCAAGATCCATCACTCGATTTCTCCGGTCAGGGTGTTGAATTTTCCGCAACCACCACCTCCTATGGTCT